>JAGXSG010000008.1 GCA_018333995.1 Clostridiales bacterium
GGGCGAGCCGGGCATCGAGGGCGTGACGGTGAACCTGTGGTCGGTCGACGAACTCTGTGCGCCGGTCGCGATCATCGACACGATGCTGACAGATGCAAACGGCTACTTCCTGTTCGACAGCTTGAAGGCTGGCGACTACAAGGTGCAGTTCGTCCTGCCTGACGGCGACTGGTTCTTCACCATGCAGTACGCGGGCACGGACGACACGATCGACAGCAACGCCAATCCTGCCACAGGCATCACCGACTGTGTGACGCTTGCGGCGGGCGCAAGCGACCTGACGATCGATGCTGGCATGTATCAGATGCAGGAGCTCTGCTGGGCCGACGAGACTGCTTGGGCCTACGGTGACGACTACGCGAAGCCCAACTGGGACTATGTGAACAACCGCTTCTGGGGTTGGACGAACGGGCCGCTTTCTGAGGGCAGCTATGAGTGGGATCTCTACGCCGGCGCTGGGGCGAACATCCTGAGCAACGGCACCGTGATCGGTAAGGTCTACGTCGACTACGAGGATGGTTGCGTTACCGTGACCTATGAGGTCGATGAGGGCTACGCGATCGGTGAGGCCCACCTGTGGGTCGGCAACGACGTGCTGCCCAAGGTGAAGCGCGGCCGCACCTCCGTCTACACGAACGCACCCGGCCAGTTCCCGTATGGCGATTCGTACGGGTTCGATCCTGTTGATTCATCCACGTGGGAGAGCACGTGGACCTGGACGCAGTGCGGGTTCAAGGGCGACATCTACGTCGCTGCCCACGCCGTGGTCTGGGGTCAGGTCGAGTGCACGGACAACATGATCGAGTAGTGTAAGCGACGGATACGCCCGCAGCCGAAGCTCGGCTACCACGAACGGACGAGGCCCCGGGATTCCCGGGGCCTCGCACTTCTCACCGGCTGAGTGACCTCATCGCGACTTCGTGGACCTGCCTGTCTTGCTGTTGTCGACGGTGATCGTGATCGGCTCGGACGAGGCCGAGTTTCCTGGTCGCACAGCGTGCCCACGGCCCCCTGAATCGTGCTATCCTACGCGCGTTCGCATCGCACCGACTCCGTTTGGATCCCACTCGAATGAATTTCTCCTGCGCCAGCGAAACTCACTGCGACGACTGGATCCTTGCGGACCGTCCCGATCACCCGGAGGAGGCATGTGGCGTATTTGGCGTCTACGCTCCAGGTGAGGACGTCGCGCGGCTCACGTACTTTGGCCTTCACGCGCTACAACACCGCGGACAGGAGTCGGCGGGGATAGCCGTGGGTGACGGCGAGACCGTCACAGTCACCAAGAACCTCGGCCTCGTGAGCACGGTGTTTCGCGAGCCGGATCTCGACTCGCTCACCGGCAGCGTTGCTCTCGGCCACACGCGGTACTCGACCACCGGCATGAGCACGTCGTGGGAGAACGCGCAGCCGCACCTCTCGGCCATCGGCCATCAGGTGGTCGCGCTCGCGCACAACGGCAATCTCGTGAATACGCACGAGTTGCGCGAGAACCTCAAGGGCAACGGCATCCGCTTTCGCTCAACCACCGATTCCGAGGTCATCGCGACGCTCGTGGGCCACTACACGCAGGAAAACAACACCATCCGGGCAGGCATTCGTGAGGCGATGCGCCTCATCAAGGGCGCGTACTCGGTAGTGCTCATCACGGAGAGCGCGCTTTATGCGTTCCGCGACCCGCACGGTGTGCGGCCGCTCGCGCTCGGCCAGACTGCTTCCGGCAACTGGGTCGTCTCGAGTGAGACTTGCGGGCTCGACATCGTGGGCGCCGAGTATGTGCGCGACGTGGCGCCCGGAGAGATGGTGAAGGTTTCTGCGACCGGTCTTGAGGCCGAGCGTGCTGTTCCCGCCCAGAAGCCGAGCATGTGCGTCTTTGAGTTCGTGTACTTTGCTCGCCCCGACAGCGTGCTCAACGACTGCACCGTCTACGAGGCGCGCCGCCAGATGGGCGCGGCGCTGGCGCGTTCTGCCCCCGCGGATGCCGACCTCGTCATCGGCGTTCCCGATTCAGGTGTTCCGGCGGCGGTAGGATTCGCCGAGGCAAGCGGCCTGCCGTTTGGTGAGGGGCTCATCAAGAACCGTTACGTGGGGCGCACGTTCATCTCGCCAACGCAGTCGATCCGCCAGCAAGGGATCCGCCTCAAGCTCAATCCGCTCCGGCACGTCATCAGCGGCAAGCGGCTGGTAGTGGTCGACGACTCGATCGTGCGCGGCAATACGTCGCGCAAGCTCGTCCAGTTGTTGCGTGACGCCGGAGCTGTCGAGATCCACATGCGCATCACCTCGCCGCCGGTTCGGTGGCCGTGCTTTTTTGGCATTGACACCGATTCGCAAGAGCAGCTCATCGCCGCCTCGATGTCGCTCACTGAGGTGGCCGAGTACATCGGCGCGGATTCTCTTTCGTACCTCTCGCTCGACGACATGGTCACCGCCACCGGATGTGCCGGGGACGCGCTGTGTCTCGCGTGCTTCAATGGCGACTACCCGCTTGAGATCCCAGAACTCATCCGGCGAGGGAAACTCTCGTTCGAGCCGTGCGGGCGGGCCGAGTAGGTGCCCGCTCTTGCCGATCTCGGACTCGGCGCCTTGCTCGGCCTTACGTTCAATCCCGTCACGGCTTTTGGAGGCGCGGCCCTTGCGGGTGCGCTTGGGGCGAAGCGGCGCTGGTGGTGGGCGGCAGCGGTGGTGCTCGTAGCGTGGACGGCTGGTGACGGCGTGCGCGTGGCCGCCGCGATCGCCACGGCGGTTGAGAGCGCGAACGATGTCGCGGCCGGTGGCGATCTCCTCGCCGCCACGGTAGCACCGCTTGCGCTCTGGGGACTCGTCGGACTGGCGCTGGGCTACGCGTTGCCCGCGTGGGCAGGAGCGTTCGCGGGCGCGCGCGTCACGCACGGTACCGGGTGGCTAGCCGGCGGGGCGATAGCGGCGGCGGCCAGCGCAGCGTTCGCATCGCTTGGAGGGTTTCTCGGCGGGTGAGTGCCGACTTGCGAACTTGCCGCGTGTCAGTGACGTCGAAGGGCTATAGTGGATCTGCCGCACCAAGCGAGCGGTAGTGTAGTTTTCGGTGCCAGTGAGGAGGGGCAGCATGTCGAGTTTCCTGTCTTCGAGGGGCAAGACGCTCCGCGCCATCGTCGCGACGCTCTTGATCGCGACGCTTCTGCCGACAGGGGGTGCCGGAGCGAGCGGCTCGCCCAACCCGGCGCCGGGGCTCCGTCCGGATGCTCCGTACGCAAAGGCCGCCGACGTGACAGGTGGCGACGTGCGTACCCAGTTGCGTCCGGCGCAGGCACGCCGAGTGGTAGTCGACTGGCGCCCAGGAATCCCCGACGCGCAGATCGACGCCGCCGGTAAACAGCTCGGATTTCGTGTGGTTCGGACGTCCGAGCGCCTCGGTTGGGCACTCGTCGAGCCAACAAGGCAGGGAGTAAGCGCGGCGAGACTAGCGGAGCAGCTCCGTAGCGCTCGCCTTACGGCCCGGGTCGAGGTGGCGCAAGCGTATCAGCCACTCACCGGGCGGACCCCCAACGACCCGCGGTTTGACACTTTGTGGGGACTTCACAACACCGGACAGACCGGTGGGATACCCGATGCGGACATCGACGCGCCGGAGGCGTGGGCGACGTACGGAACCGGGTCGAGGGACGTGGTGGTGGCTGTCATCGACACGGGCGTCAACCACGCACACGCTGATCTTCGGGCCAACCGGTGGGTTAACCGCGGTGAGATTCCCAACAACGGTCGCGATGACGACCGCAACGGGTTCATCGACGACAACTTTGGCTACGATTTCTACAATCGCGACTCGACGCCGTACGATCCGGTCGACGGCGACCAACACGGGACACATGTCGCTGGCACGATCGGAGCGGTTGGCGACAATGGGGTGGGCATCGCCGGCGTCAATTGGAACGTGACGATCATGCCGGTGAAGTTCCTCGGCCCCGGGGGCGGATGGGATTTCGACGGCGCAGAGGCGATCGTGTACGCGGTCGACAATGGCGCCGATATCATCAACGCGTCATGGGGTGGGGGTTACTCGCAGATCCTCGAAGACGCCATTCAGTACGCGGCAGATCACGGCGTTCTCTTTGTGGCCGCCGCAGGCAACTGGGGCGAGGACGTCGATGCGCTGCCCGAATCCAACTACCCGGCATCATCTGAGAGCACTAACGTAGTGACGGTCGCGGCGACCGGCCACGAAGACGAGATCGCCCCGTGGTCGAACTTTGGAGCGGCCACGGTGGAGGTCGCAGCACCCGGCGTCGACGTGAACTCGACGCTCCCGTGGGACACGTGCGCGATCTACATCAACAGTCCGCCGTATCGCATGACCTATCTCGCGCTCGCGGTCGAGGCGCTCGAGCCCGGCGCAACCCGGGACGCGATCATCACGAGGTCGATCACGCAGGTTGGCGCGTTGTCGTCCACGCCGATACTCGTTGTCGACGACAGTATGCCCGCGATGACCGGTGAGACGCCTGATGAGCGGCTTCAAGTCTACCTCGACACCTTGGCTGGCGCTGGGTTCACCAACGTGTCGACATGGAGGACCGAATCGCAAGGAACACCGTCTCACAGTGCGTTACGCAACAGGGTAGTCGTCTGGTTCACTGGGGCCACCGCATGGGGCTGGTATGACAACCCAACCTTATCAGCTCCAGAGCGCACCGTAATCGGCGAGTACCTCGACAACGGAGGCCGCATGGTCATGGCGAGCGGTGAGCTCGCGGTCGACATGGTCTATTGGGGCGCGGACACAGATTGGTTCGACAAGTATTTCAAGGCGACCACGATGGACTATTGGACGTGGGGTTACTCAGTCAGGGGAGTCTCTGGGACCCCATACGCTGGGCTCGAAGGACAGATTCCTGAGCAGTACCGCACACCCTACGAGAGGCCCTGGCCTGCCGGGCTGGACATCATCGTCCCTACCGATCCTTCCGCCAGGCCGATGCTCAGCGCAGGAGGTTATGGTGAGCTTTCCGGCACTTCGATGGCGGCACCACACGTCACTGGCGCCCTTGCGCTGCTCAAGAGCAGCTTTCCCGGCGCAGATGCCGAGGAGATCAAGGCGCGGATAGAAAACACGGTGGACCGTCTGTCCCAGTTTGAAGGGCAGGTTGCCTACGGTGGCCGTATCAACGTCGATGCGGCGCACCGGACGTATCCAGGGAGACCGAGGGTCACCAAGCCCGTCACGGGCGATCTCTTGTACGGCGGGACGGATGGGGTGGTCCGCTGGACTCCGGCCAGGGGCGGTGACCCGGATGCCGAGTTCGAAGTGGAGCAAGGTCTTCCGGTGGAAGTGGCGCACTTCGATTTTGAATCGGGGAACCTGTCCGGGTTCGATACGGCGGGGGATGTTCCCTGGGAGATCACAAGTAATCCCGCGGTTGTGTATAGCGGTGACTACTCCGCGCGGTCTGGCGCGCTTGCCGCGAACCAGTGGGGTGAAGGATCGTTGGTGACAACCGTGACGGTAGGCGGGCCGGGCGTGGTGGAGTTTTGGGCACGCCACGACACGGCGGCGTACTACACGGGCGCGGCGCTCATAGTGAACGACCGGGTCGCCTGGTACACGTTCGAGCCGATTCCATGGACGAGGGTGACCGCGGAACTCAGAACGGGCGACAACCGCATCCAATGGTACTTCTTCAACGACCAAGGTGCTGGCGCTGAGAACCTGTTCGCGCTCGATGAAGTGAGGGTGTTCGAATACGATTTCACCTCAATTGGGCAGGCGGGGCCCGGCTCGACGGATATCGGCTGGCCGATTCCCGCGGTCGACACCGATCTGGCTCGCGTGCGGGTGCGTGCGGTGGCAGACGGCGTTCCCTCCTCGTGGTCCACCACGAAGGGCTTCCGTATCACCACCGACACGGAGGCGCCTGGGGCACCGGCGGCTTTTGTGGCGAACGCTGGAACCGACGGTGACGCACACCTTGAGTGGGACAATCCCACCGAGGCGGATTTCGCGCTTACCCGGATCGTGAGGAGCACTGCTGGTGCGCCGAGCGGTCCCAACGACCCTCAGGCGACTGTGGTCTACGAGGGGATCGGTGAGTCTTTTGGCGATGCCGGCCTGGCTCACGGGCAAACCTATCATTATGCGGCGTATGCTCGCGACGACAACTCGAACTGGTCTGCGGGCGCTCACGCCTTGGTTGTTGCCGAGGACACGACCGCTCCCGAGACCCTCGGCGGGTTTGAGGCGCAAGTGCGGGATGGCACAGTAGCGCTCACGTGGACGCCGCCTCCTCCCATCACCTACGCCGGCATACAGGTGCTCCGCCGCACTGATGCCCCGCCCGCAGGTCCCAACGATCCGCTCGCGACGACCGTGTTTGACGGTAAGGGTGCGTGGGCGACTGACTGGGATCTCACCGTGAATCCCGTCGAGACGCACGCGTACTATGGTGCGTGGGCGTACGATTCGTCGGGCAACGTGTCGGACGGAGTGTTCCACGATCTGTTCGTTGATACCGCTCCCCCGGTTGGCGAGTTCCTTCTTAATGGCGGTGACACGCACACCGCTGACCCGCACGTTCGCGCTGATAGTGTGATGACCGGCGCGACGGAGATGCGTTTCCACCTTAACAGCGAGTACGACGAGGACGCGCCGTGGCAGGCGTTTGCGGATGCCGCCTGGTTTTACTTGCTGCCAATCGACGGCCCGCAGACCGTGACCGCTGAGTATCGGGACGCCAACGGCAACATCACGGTCATGTACGCAACCATTTACGTGAACCTCGACCCGCCATCCGTGCCAACGGGCCTCTCGGCGTCAGCGTGGGGCAGCAGGGTCAAGCTCATGTGGGACGATCCGTTTGGCGGTACGTGGGAGGATGGCACGGTGCCATGGTGGTTCTCGGCGGCGCAAGTGGATCCGCCCTCCGACGAAGAGGACTCCGATGTTGCGGGCTGGAACGTGTATGTGGCCGACGCCGAGGGCGGACAGTACGTCAAGGTGAACACAGAGCTCATTTCGTGGCCGCAGTATCTGGCCTCTGGCCTTCAGACCGGGGTGGAGTACTGGTTCAAGGTGCAGGCGGTCGATGTCGTCGGGCATACGAGCGAGCTTTCCGCGCCTGTGGCGATCACGCCCGGCGAAGGCGTTGTGCGACACGCGGGCATGAACCGCTTTGAAACCGCTGTCGCGGTCTCCTCGGCGAACTGGGAGAGTGCCGATACGGTGGTGCTCGCCACTGGCGCCGGGTTCGCTGACGCGCTGGGAGCTACGAGCCTTGCCGGCGTCTTTGACGCGCCGATCCTGCTCACGCCCGCAAAGGCGTTGCCGAAGGCGGTCGCTTCTGAGATTGAGCGCCTCGGAGCCAACAGGGTCATCATCGTGGGTGGTGAGAACGCTGTGGGTCCCGGCGTGGAGGCGACGCTCGCCGAGGACTACGTGGTAGAGCGCTTCGCTGGACGCGACCGGTACGAGACTTCCGCACTGATCGCGAAGGAAGTGGCCGCCGTCCTCGGAGGCGATTACAGCGGTGAAGTGTTTGTCGTGAGCGGCGGGACGTTCCCCGATGCACTCGCTATCTCACCGTATGCGTACCGCGCTCGAATCCCCGTCTTGCTCGTTGACGAGGAACCGCGCCAGGCGGTCCTCGACGCGATCGGAGAGATTGGCGCGTCGCAGGCCTGGGTTGTTGGCGGTACCTCGGCAGTCTCAGACGATGCGGTCGACGCCCTCGGCGTGCAGACGGAACGGATTGCCGGCGCCACTCGCTTTGAGACCGCGGCGATCGCGGCTGAGATGGCCGTCATGATGGGATGGGGCGAGTTTTCCACCGTAGGCATCGCTACCGGAGTGGACTTCGCTGACGGTGTTGCGGGTGGAGCGGCGGTTGGTCGTGACGGAGGCGTCATGTTGCTCACGCGTCCCGATCACCTTCCGGAGGCGACCATTGACGCACTTAGTCTTTACGTCGATGAGATAGGCCGGATCGACGTCTTTGGTGGACCGGTCGCGATCTCCGAGTGGGTCCAGTCGGTCTTAAGGCAGATATTAGATGGCACGTACGGGCAGAACGGGTGACGTCGCCCACTCTGCGACACGCTCATCGCCTGTCATGCTACGGTAAAATGTCAGCTTGACGGCGACTGAGGAGACCGATGAACGATGAGTGATGACACGCGGCACACCACCTACCGCGACGCCGGGGTCGACACGGCTGAGGGTGCGCGGGCGGTGAGCCTCATCCGGGATGCGGTACGCTCGACGTACCGCCCCGAAGTCATCGGGGATATCGGTGGTTTTGGCGGGTTGTTCCGTGCCGCCGCGCTAAAAGAAATGCGTGACCCGGTCCTCGTGAGCGGGACTGACGGAGTGGGCACCAAACTCAAGCTGGCCCAGCTGCTCGACCGCCATGATACGGTTGGCATCGACCTCGTTGCCATGTGCGTAAATGACATTCTGACCTGCGGCGCCGAGCCGCTCTTCTTCCTCGACTACCTTGCGATTGGCGCTCTCGACGCGTCGCTTACCACGCGGATCGTCTCGGGTATTGCCGAGGGATGCCGCCAGGCGGGGTGCGCGCTCGTGGGCGGCGAGATGGCCGAGCACCCCGGCGTCATGGCCCCCGGCGACTACGACCTCGCCGGCTTTTGCGTGGGCGTTGTCGACCGGCCCAGTATGATTGACGGCTCCGAGGTGGTCCCGGGCGACGTCATTTTGGGGATCGCGTCGAGCGGAGTGCACTCCAACGGCTACTCGCTCATTCGCGCTGTCTTGGTGGAAGGACACGAAGCGCAGCTCGCCCTCCCGCGTGTCGACTTTGGAGGCGCTACTCTCGCCGAGGTACTGCTGGAGCCGACCCGGATCTACGTTCGTCCGGTGCGCGCTCTTCTCGAAGAGGTACCGGTCAAGGCTATGGCGCACATCACCGGCGGCGGCATCACCGAAAACCTCGGCAGGACACTCCCCGAGACGTGTGACGCGCTTGTGGTGCGAGGAGCGTGGCGGGTGCCGCGAGTTTTTGAGACGATCGGCATGGCGGCTGGTATCGACGAGGACGAGATGTACCGGACGTTTAACATGGGTATCGGTTTTGCCGTCGTCTGCGATCCGGCGCACGCTTCCGCGGCTGCGGCGCAGCTGCGGGCCTCCGGTGAGCGCGTCTACGAGATTGGCGAAGTAGTCGAAGGCACGGGCACGGTTCGTTACCGCTAGGAGGCGACGCATGTCCGAGCCTGAACTCATGCGCATAGGAGTGTTGATCTCTGGGAGCGGCACCAATCTCCAGGCTATCATCGACGCGACTGTGCAAGGCCGCCTCGACGCCCGAGTAGCGGTCGTCATCTCCAACCGTGAGGAGGCGTACGGGCTTGAGCGCGCCCGCAAGGCCGGGATTCCGGCAGCGTGGGTCGACCGCACCATTTACGGAACTTTCTCCGAGTACAACACGGCCATCAGAGATGTGCTCGTCGCCCACGACACGGATGTTGTCGCTATGGCCGGCTACATGCGTCTGCTTGGCGCAGAGGTTCTCGACGAGTTTCCGGATAAGGTCGTCAACGTCCACCCGGCGCTGCTCCCGTCGTTTCCCGGTCCGTCTGGCATCCGTGACGCTTTCGAACACGGGGTCAAGGTGACCGGAGTCACCGTGCACTTCGCAAACGAGCGCTTCGACGAGGGACCGATCATCGCGCAGGAGGCGGTTACCGTGGCGGAGGACGACACACTCGCCTCGCTCGAGAACAAGATTCACGCCGTCGAGCACCGGCTCTACCCGCAGGCGCTTCAGTGGATCGCCGAGGGCAGAGTCGTGATCGAGGGGCGCACAGCTCGTATCGCACCACATGGCCGCTCGCTTCTCGGTTGATCGGGGTTGCGGTATATTCAAGCCCATCGAATTCAGCCCAGCAGTCGTGTGGCGACTGGGTAGGCGAAAGGAATCACTATGAGGAATCGCACACCGTCCCGCACCGGGATGCTCGCGCTGGTGGCACTGATGTTGGCGAGCACCGCGCTCGTTGGTTGCGGCCAGGGAGAGAAGGCGGAAGCCCCAGACGCGGCTCCTGAGGGGCGTACTCAGGTCAAGATCGGCTTTGCCGCCCCGCTCACCGGCGACAACGCAGTGTACGGCCAGGGCATGAAGCGCGCGGTCGAGCTTGCGTTCAAGGAGGCCAACAACTCTGAGGAGGTTATGGCCGCAGGCTACGAGTTCGTGCTGCGTGCCGAGGACGACCAGGGCGATCCCAAGCAAGCTGTCAACGTGGCGAACCTGCTCGTGGGCGACAGCAGCGTGATTGGCGTCATCGGACACTTCAACTCCGGATGCACGATTCCGGCGTCGCCTGTCTACGAGGACGCGGGCATGGCCATGGTCACCGTCTCATCGAATCCGCAGATAACGGCGCAGGGATTTATGACGGTCAATCGTATCGTCGCGCGCGATGACGCGCAGGGCGCGTACGCGGGCAACCTCGTGCTCGAGGGACTCGGCTTTGATCGGGTGGCTGTCATCGATGACTCGACCCCGTACGGTCAGGGCCTCGCTGAGGAGTTCGTGAAGGAGTTTGAGCAGCTCGGCGGCACGGTTGTCTCACGTGACCAGATCCAGACCAAGGAAGTCGACTTCAGCGCCCTGATCACGAGGCTCCGTAGCATCGAGCCGCAGGCGGTCTACTACGCCGGTGCCCATACGGAGGGCGCACTCATCTCCAAGCAGATGAACGACACTGGTCTCGGGGTGCCGCTCATAGGCGGCGACATCATCTTTTCCGATGAGTACATCCAGATAGCCGGCGCCGCTAACGCCGAGGGAGACGTCGCGACCAGCCTCGGTCTGCCTCTCGAGCAGCAGGCGCGCGGTCAAGATTTCCTCGCGGCGTACCAGGCCGAGTACGGCATGGTGCCCGAGGCTTACGACTCCTACGCGTATGACGCGGCGGTCATCTTCGTGAATGCCGTGCTGCAGTCAAGCCCCGACCGTGCGGCAGTGGCCGAAGCGATCCGCGCGGGGAGCTTCGACGGGGTGACAGGCGTGATCGAGTTCGATGAGAACGGGGACAACAAGCAGCAGATAATCTCGGCGTACCGCGTAGTGGGCGGCGCATGGGAGCAAATCCTGCAGTAGCGATAGTGCGGTGCCGCGCGCCGCTTTGCGAGACCCCGATGCCGATGGGCCAGCTTCCCGGTATCGGGGTTTCGCGCATTTCGCGCATCTTACGCATCTTGCGCGTGAGCGGGAAGCGGTATAGTGCAACGGTGTCCGGGGTTCCCAAGAGAGTGGGAGATGTTCGATGAATGAGGTGCAAGTCAAGCGTGCGCTCGTCTCTGTGACCGATAAGACCGGCATCGTTGAGTTCTGCCGAGCGCTCGTAGCCGAGTTCGGGGTCGAGATCGTCTCAACGGGAGGTACCGCGAGAGTCCTCGCCGAGGCCGGCATCGATGTCCGGCCTATCGATGACCTCACCGGCTTTCCCGAGATGATGGACGGGCGCGTCAAGACGTTGCACCCGCGCGTGCATGGGGGCCTGCTTGCGAGGCGGGACGTAAAGGAGCACATGGCGGCGGCCGATGAGCACGGCATCGGCATGATCGACATGGTCGTCGTCAACCTCTACGCGTTTGAGGCGACCGTTGCGCGGGACGGCGTGACCGAGGAGGATGCGATCGAGAACATCGATATCGGCGGGCCGAGTATGCTGCGCTCCGCGGCGAAGAACTTCGCAAGCGTTGCGGTCGTGACGGACCCGGCCACCTACGAAGCCATCATCGCCGAAATGCGTGCGAGCGGTGGCGCTACCGCGCTCGAAACCCGCCGCGTGCTCGCGACAGAGGTGTTCCGCACGACGAGCGCGTACGACAATGCGATATGGACGTACCTTTCCAGCGGTGATGCGAACGGAAGTTTCCCTGGAGAAGTGCGCTTGCGCCTCGAGAAAGTCCAGGACCTAAGGTACGGCGAGAACCCGCACCAGCTGGCGGCTTTTTACCGATTCGCTGACAGCAAGGAGCACACGCTCGCCCGTGCCGACCAGCTCCAGGGCAAGGAGCTCTCGTACAACAACATTCTCGACACCGACGCCGCATGGACCGCCGTGCGCGAGTTCGACGTCTCCGCGTGCGTGATCGTCAAGCACACCAATCCATGCGGTGTCGCCGTGGCCGATGACATCACCGCGGCGTATCAGGCCGCGCACGACGCCGACCCGGTCAGCGCGTTCGGCGGCGTGATGGCGTTCAACTGCCCCGTAACCGCCGCGCTCGTGCAGCGTATCTTCGAAAACGGGCAGTTCGTTGAGGTCATGATCGCGCCGGAGTTCGAGGCGGCAGCGGTAGCATTACTCGCCACCAAGCCGAACGTGCGTGTCGTGCGCACTGGCGGGGTGCGGAGAGTGGGTGGCCACTATGAGTCACGCGCGGTCGAGGGTGGCATGCTCGTTCAATTTGGTGACGAAGTGACCGAGGACCCCGCCACCTTCACCGTCCCGACCAAGCGGAAGCCTACTGCGGAAGAGATGGAGCAGCTCCTGTTTGCGTGGAAGGTGGCCAAGTCGGTGAAGTCGAACGCAATCGTGCTCGCGCGCGACTCGGTGACAGTAGGTGTGGGTGCTGGGCAGATGAACCGTGTGAAATCCGCTGTCATCGCGGTAGAGCAGGCGGGCGAGAGGGCCCGCGGTGCGGTGTGCGCGAGCGACGCGTTCATGCCGTTTTCTGACTCGCTCCAGGTCGTTGCGGCCGCAGGAGCGACAGCCGTCATCCAGCCGGGCGGATCGGTGCGTGACGAAGAGGTCATCGCAGCGGCCGACGCAGCGGGAGTCGCGATGGTTTTCACCGGCCACCGCCACTTCCGCCACTAGCGCTCAAGCTGGCGTGGAGCCGATGCCGCGTCTCCCACACGGTGCCCGACGGCTCCTGAGCCGATTGACTCTCAGGCTCAATCCTTCATCGGAGCGGGGGTGGTTTGGCGGCGAGCACGTGTGCGCTTCGAACCCGCTGACGGTCACGGAGGACGTCCCGCTTGCGTACGCCGCTTCCGCGCTTGAGGACGCGTTCGAGGGCCGCGGGGAAGCGGGCCTGGTGGCTGTGCTCGCCGCCTATGATGGCCGGGCGACGGTGCTCAGCTATCGCCAGCCGTCGTGCCCGTGCGAGTGCTCGTGCGTACCCGAGTCGCGCCATGTCGGCGTGAGTGCGCCTGCCACGACACGTGCGCGCGCCCCGCGCGCCCCGCTCGTGCTCGGCGCGAGCTTCTCGGCGGACGCGCGCGCGTACCGCGCTGGTGTGCGTGCGGTGCGCGAGGCGATCGCGGCGGGCGATGTCTATGTGCTCAACCTCACCCACGAACTCATCGGCGTCGCTGCGCTCAGTCCCGCCGAGACGTACGCCGCGCTGCTGGATCGCGCTTCTGCCGAGATGGCCGCATACCTGGAGACGCCCACACTGACGGTCGCTTCGGTCTCTCCCGAGCGGTTCGTGCGCGTGAGACGAACCGGGTCCGAGCGGGTGGCCGAGATATGGCCCATCAAGGGAACGCGACCGCGCGGCGCCGACCTCGTCTCCGACGCCGCCGCGGCCTCAGAGCTTGCTCAGAGCGTGAAAGAGCGGGCCGAGCACGTGATGGTGGTCGACATGGAGCGAAACGACCTCGGGCGCGTGTGCGTTCCCGGTAGTGTCGCGGTAAGTCCGCTCTTTGAGGTGGTACCCACGCCCTACTGTCACCAGATGGTCTCCCGCGTGCACGGGGTACTGCGGACCGGCGTATCGATTCCTGAACTCCTGGAGGCGACGTTTCCGTGCGGCTCGGTCACCGGCGCGCCCAAGCGAGCCGCGATGCGAATAGCCTCGCACCTGGAGTCCGGGCCGCGTGGCATCTACACCGGAGCGCTCCTGGTCGCACGTCCAGGCGAGATCGACTCTTCCGTACTCATTCGCACCGCGGTGTGCTCGGACGGGGCAGTCTCGTGGGGGACGGGAGCGGGCATCACCATCGATTCTTCCCCTGCCGAGGAGTACCTTGAGACGCTGCTCAAGGCGTCGCCGCTTACCGGCGACGGTACCCCGCCGGTCTCTCTGCGCGAGACGTGCCGGGTCGTTGACAGACGCGTCCCTCTGCTTTCGTACCACCTCGCGCGCCTGGCTGCTGGCGGATGCGGTCCCTCAGTGCTCGCGCGGGTGCGTGCGTGCGCGGCCGAGACGCTCGCCCCTCTCGGCACGATTGAGCGTTGTCGGCTCGGGATCACGGTGTGTCCTGACGGCTCCGTCGGAATCGAATTGTCCGACGCCCCTTCCTCGCTTGACGTGCCGGGCGGACCGGAGTTGGCGCTTGTCACGGTAATCACTGCCGAGCTTCCCGTGTTGCCGCCCGGTTCCGCCAAGCCCGCCGAGCGCACCGCATGGGACGCCGCGCAGAAGGCCGCGGGACCCGGCGCGCAGGCGGTGCTCGTCACGCCGGAAGGCCGCGTCATCGACGGCGCCACGGCGACGGTGTGGATCGTGGTTGGCGGCGAGTTGCTCACCCCGCCAATGTCGTTCGCGGTCGCTGGTGTGGCGCGCGAGGTCGTGTTTGACATCGCCGGTGAGATTGGAGCTCCCGCGCGCGAGGCGGAGATCACGAGTCGCGACCTTGAGGGAGCAGATGAGGTGTTCTTCACCAACGCGCTTGCAGGTGTGGTCAGCGCCCGCGGACGAGGCGGGCCGGTCGCGGAACGTCTCTCGACCGCGTTTGAGCTTCTTATGCGCCCTTGATGTTGACCGCGCGTTGGGGAAAGTGGATCTCGATGCCCTCGGCCTCGTAGCGCGTCTTGAGGGCCTTGATGAACTCGTGACGCAGCACGTGCTGATCAGTGATCTCATGCGCCCTCAAGATCACGTTGAAGCCGATCGCCTCATCGCCTAGTTCGTTGTAGCGGATGAACGGGTCGAAGTCGTCGAATGGCGCCTGCGTGCGTGCCATCACCTCCCGAGCGACTTCGATCGTCACCTGTTCGACGCGTTCGAGGTCGCTCGCGTAAGAGACGCCCGCGGGTACCAGAACCGACGTCTCGTGCTCGTCCTGGTCGAAGTTGATGATGAGCGACTGCGCGAGCGTGGCGTTGGGCACGATGACGAGGTTGTTTGAGAGTTGGCGAATGGCGGTGTAGCGCCAGGTGAGATCCTCGACGCGCCCTTCCTCACCGCTCTCAAGGCGGATGTACTGGCCAACCGCGATCTGGCGCGATCCGATGAGCTGCAATCCGCTGAAGAGGTTGGAAAGGGTGTCTTGTAGTGCGAGTGCGACGGCAAGGCCTCCAACGCCGAGCGCCGTTAGAAGCGGGGTGATCGAGACCCCCATTGCGTTGAGGGCGATGAGCAAACCCACCGCCACCACCGCGAGGCGAGCGATGTTGATGAAGATGGTGCTTTGCGGGAGCATCGCGTTTTCACGCGACGTGTAGGCGCGGATAAGGCCGGCGGTAAGCCGCGCCGCAACTACCGTGACGACCATAATCGCAGCTACCGTGAGCACGACGGTCGCCATCCGCTCGATGCGGGGAGCGGGATAGAGCGACGCGAGCGCGCCCCACGCGCCGGCGAGTCCCGCAAGCAGGACAAGCGTTCCCTGGAGCGCCTGCGCGGTGATCTCCCCGCCGATCCAGCCTCGCGCCGCTGACGCCGCACGAACCCGCGCGATTACGATCCGGTCTCCGAGAAACCCTGCGACGAGCGAGCCCGCGATGATGAGTGCTGGCACCGAGTATCTCGCGATGTACTCTTCCACTGCGATTCCGTCTCCTTGGCCGTCCCTGGTCACCTGAAGTATAGCGGTCGCCGTGTTGGAAGCGGGAGCGAATGGGTGTGTTGCGAAACCAGGCAGATGGCACGGCAGAAGACCTGGCCGAAGGCACGGTTTGACCCGTCAAGGGGCGCACGCTACACTTCCCTTTGCCTTGCGCTCGGGCCGATCCCGTGTGCCTGCGAGGGCCGTTAGCTCAGTTGGTAGAGCAGGGGACTTTTAATCCCAAGGTCATAGGTTCGATCCCTATACGGCCCACCATGTAAACAGCGCGCCATGCGCGCAACATATCGCCCCCATCGTCTAGCGGCCAAGGACTCCGCCCTTTCAAGGCGGCAACGGGGATTCGAATTCCCCTGGGGGCACCAGAAAACCGCAGGCCAATGGCCTGAGTAGCCCGATTTCGAGTGCGAGATCGGGCTACAATCGGCTTTCGAATGAGTTGTCGCCCTATTTGTCGCCCAATGCTGGCCAAGGCTCTCACCGAGCGCGAAGGCTCTTCTCAACCTTTCCGTCATCGGCCATGCACATGCGGTCCGATATCGAAGACGCGACGCAGGCGGCGTGCCGATGGACTTCGGAGAGGTCGACTGACTCCAGGGTGTCCCTGAGGTTTCGAATGACTCGTCGCTAGCCCTTGGATCCAAAGATGCTCTCGGCAGTCACTGAGATGACCCCGGACGGTACGTTGCGTAGCTCCTCGCGAGCGCACACCACGAGCGCCAGGTCACTTGCTGGCCCGGGCAGTGCCGCAGCCTTTCGCTCGAGTCCGCGCACGAGCGAGCTGGCATCTTCGCTTCGCGCCCACTTCGCCTCACCGACGAGGGTCGGCGTGCGCGAGCGGCCGCTGAGTCCGACCGCGTCGATCTCGACCGAACTGTCCTGGTTCCACCAGGGTCCGATGGCCACCATGTCTGCCGCAAGCGCTGAGCCGACGAGCGACCGCAGATGCCAACGGAAGGACTCTTCCCAAGGTCGGCCCATCGCGTCGTCGAGTGAGGCCAGAAGCGTCTTGGCCACCGCGTCGCCGAGTCCGCGCTCGATCTCGGAGCGATTCGGCTCGACGTGTGCGAGCCAGAATGCGAGGTAGTTGTCGGCGATGCGATAGAGGCGCCGCTTGGTGCGACGTTCGTCTTCGGTCACGGGGGTTAGCCGCTCGACCAACCGGAGCTCAATCAGCCGGTCCAGGGTCCGGGCGGGTTCGGTCCCGATTGCGTCGGAGATCTCGTTGTGCTTGGTACGTCCCGTCGCGATCGCGCGCAAAACGCGCCCCCCCACATCGCCCAGGTCGGCCTCGGTCGCGAGCAGCAGTTGGCCCTCAGTGAGCAGGGGCGCTCCCGGGCGGCAGAAGAGCCGCTCGATGTTCTTAGCGATCGAGGCGGACTGGTCCCACCACGACAGGTAGAGCGGCACCCCGCCGAGCAGTCCCCACACGAGCGCGCGATCCGCGGGCTTCAGGTCGGGAAGCATCAGGGCGGCGTCGCTCGGCTTGAACGGGTGGAGCTGCAGCGCGAGGCCGAAGCGGCCGTAGAGGGGGGAGCGCTCCTCCTGCATCGACTGCATCGTGCGCACCGCCGAGCCGCAGACCAAGATACGCAGCTTCGTTGCGCCCGCCGCACGGTCCCAGAACGCGCGAATCAGGCCTTCGATATGCGGGGTGCTCGACTTGAGTTCCGGGAACTCATCGAGCACGAGCAGCAGCGGCTCAGACGTCGCCGCCGATGCGAGCGTATCCAAGGCATCGTCCCAGTCGGCGAACGGGCGTGCCAGAAGGTCGCGGATCCCTGAGAGGCCGAGGTTTGCGGCCTCGCGAGAGATCAGGCCGAGTTCGTCGACCGCGGGCCTGCCTGCGGCGGTATGGAAGAGCGTGCGCTTGTCTTCGGCGAAGCGCTGGAGCAGCAGCGTCTTGCCGACGCGCCGGCGGCCCCAGACGATGGCGAGGCCCGCACCCTCGGATGCCCACCATTCCTTGAGGGCCGCGAGCTCGTCGTGGCGGTTCACGAATCCAACGGGCTTCATCACATCACCTGTAACTTACATCGACGTAAGTAGCATCTGATGTGAGTTTACTCGCCCGCACTAGCCGAAGTCGAGGCCTCTGCGCCGGAATCCAAAAAATCCCACCACAAACAGCACCGCTGAAATGCCTGTCATGACGAGTAGAGGCGCGACGGAAAACTCCTCCGCAGGCATCCGCGGGACGTGGGCGAACGGATCCAGGTCCATCATCCATTCAGGGAGGCCGAGCAGCGGACCGATCATTGCCGCGACCACGACCCAGGCGAAGGCGGCCCACACGGCGGCGAATGCTCGTGGGACGACCCCAAACAGTGCGACGGCGAGCGCGACGAGCACCCATACCGCCGGCGCGTACGCCAGCATCGCCAGCAGCACCGGCCAGAACTGGCTCGCGTCTTCTATCGCCAGAGCGTACGTGGCCCCGGTGCCTACCCCCGCGGCAGCGAGCACGAGGAGGTTGCCGAGCAGCGCCGCTCCGATGTGACTGGCGGCCCAACGTCCCTTGCAGAGCGAACCGGCGAGCTGCGTCTCGGCGTGTCCGGAGGTTTCTTCGGAGCGGATCTGCGAGACCGCCTGGAGCGCATGACCTGCGGCGGTCACGGCCACAAAGACCAGGTATCCCGCAAGGAAGGTCTCCATGAGCGTGGCGTCTCCCAAGTCCCCGAAGAACAACGCGTAAGCGTCGCCGAGCGCTTCGAGCATCCTCTCGCCTTCGAGCACGAGGCTCCCCAACGTGGCTCCAAAGACGAGCATACCTACCGTCCAGGCCGTGAGCGCTCCTCGCTGCAGGCGGAAGGCGAGACCGAGCGGGGATACGAGCGCCGCGGACGCCCGCGGACGGCCTTTGCGCGTGGGAAGGACGCCCGCGCCGACGTCGCGCCTTTCGATGACGAAGAACGCGCATGCCACAAGTGTGAGTGCGAGTGCGCCCGAGAGTCCGAGCGTCCACCACCGTTCGTCGGCGAATGGCCGGATCTCCTGCGCCCAGCCGACCGGTGAGAGCCAGGTCACCCAGCTGTCGCGGATGTCCCCGATGGCGCGCACGGTGAAGAGCACGGCGAACGTAGTGGTTGCCAACCCAGTCGCGGCACGCGAATGCTCGGTCAGCTGTGCGCAGAGCACGCCAACCGCCGCAAAGACGATGGTCACCGACGCCATCGAGAGGCCGAAGGCGAACGATCCGGCGATGTCGTACCACCCAGAAAACCCGATGCCGAGCAGAATCCCGAGCACGAGCGCGGCTGCCGAGGCGAGCAGGAACGCGGCGGTCACCGCCGCATATCGCCCCACGATGCCAGCGCGCAGCAGCTCGAGACGTCCTTCCTGCTCCTCGCCTCGCGTGTTGCGCATGACAAGGAAGATGCCCATGAAGGCCACGGCTATGATGGTGCTCGCGCTCATCTCGTTCACAGCCACGGGGCCAAGATTGTCCGGCGTTGCTTCGTCGAGGCCGTGCCCGGGGCCGGTGAGCGCGATACCGAACGGGTTGCCCATGATGAGAGCGTTGCGGGCGTCGATCGCTCCCTGTTCCACATAGAGGCCGGGGAACGCCGCAACCGAGGTGACGACAAGGACTGAGATCGAGACGATCCATATTGGCATCCGCACACGGTCGCGGCGCAGGAACAGCCGGGTCATCGTCCAGGTTCCGGTGAAGCCGCTCATCGTGCGACTCCCGGTTCGTCAACGCTCTCCGTGTCCGCGTCGTAGTGACGAAGGAACAGCTGCTCAAGGGTGGGCGGACGGCTGATGAGGGAGCGGATGCCAAGGCCGGAAAGGTACGCGATCGTCGAATCGAGATGCACCGCGTCGACGTCGAAGTGGAGGCGTCCGTTCTCGCGAGCGATGCTGTGGACTCCCTGCCTGCTCGCAAGCGCGTCGGCCGACCGCTCGGTCACGACGGTGATCGAGGTACGTGTGAGGTGCCGCAACTCATCGAGGCTCCCGCTCTCGACGGCCCTGCCTTGGCGGATGATCGTTACCCGATCGGCGAGCGCCTCGACCTGGGCGAGGATGTGACTCGAGAGCAGCACCGTGCGTCCCTCGGCTTTCATCTCTCGGATCACGTGCTGGAATGTAGCCTCCATGAGCGGATCGAGTCCCGACGTCGGCTCGTCGAGCAGCAGCAACTCGGCGTTGCTGGAGAGGCCGGCGACAATAGCGACCTTCTGGCGGTTGCCCTTCGAATAGGTACGGGCCTTCTTCGCGGGATCGAGATTGAACCGCTCGAGTAGCTCGGCTCGTCGCTTCTCGTCGAGAGCGCCCTGGGTGCGACCGATGATGTCTATGGCCTCGCCCCCGGTGAGGTTCGGCCACAAGGCGACTTCGCCGGGCACGTACGCGACGCGGCGGTGCAGCTCAACGGCATCGTTCCACGGGTCGCCGCCGAACAGCGTCGCCCTGCCCCCGTCGGCGCGAAGCAGGCCCAACAGGATGCGGATGGCGGTCGTCTTGCCGGCACCGTTGGGGCCGAGAAACCCGTGCACTTCGCCTGGTGCGACGCTCAAGTCAAGCCCGTCGAGGGCGCGCACCTTGCCGAAGTTCTTCACGAGTCCCGCGCACGTGATCACAGGTCCGCTCATCGATCCGCCTCCCGTTCAGCCGCGCTGTCGATACGCCCGGGGATTGAGGGGATGCCGGACGATTGTTCACTTCTAGGAAGTATCGCACGGCCCTGCGCGGGAGGCGGAACCTACGGTGTGACCCGGCCCGCCTGTATTTCGCTAGAGGGACGGCAGCGAAGCGAGCACATTCCTCACGCCGATCGCGAGCCAGCCGATCTTCGGGATCACGACCCGGATCTCTCCCTCGATTACTTCGGGCGGCACAGGTTCCCGATCCGCGCGGTCGTTCGCGTCGCCCTTCGTCACGAAACGGATCTCTCCGCCCTCTTGCCGCACCTCGATGACGCGGTGCACCTGAGGAATCCCCGTGCCCGTGTGGTCAAACGCGATGATGTCGCCGATCTCGATCGTGTCCGCATCAACGGGAGCAAGGACGACGATGTCGCCAACCTCGATGGCGGGCCGCATCGATCCGCTCGCGATCAGTATCGGCCGGGGTCCGAAGACCCCCGCGATGAACCAGAACACGACCACCATGAGCAGTCCGAGCGACGTGGTACGGGCCGTCGACCACCAGGATCCGTCTCGCTCCTGGGGCGCCTCTCCTGCGGCGAGACGGCCCCGGTAGATGCCCGCGACGATGTGCATCATGAGCACGGGGACAACGGTGCCGATGAGTGCGGCGGGCGCCCATGGCAGGTCAGGGAGTATCGGGGAGAACCAGTGCGCGGCGGCGAGGGTGCCCCGGTAGACGAACGCGGCGGGAACCCCGCCGAGCAAGGCGAATAGACCGGCGAGCAGGTTCTCGGCGAAGCTCGGCAGCAGGACCGTCCCGCCGAGGGTGGCGACGCCCTCGGCCGATCCGAGACGGGCGTACACAGCTGGCTGAATCTGCGCGAGGGTCAGGACGAGTGAGGAGCCTACAAGCGCTGGGAGAAACTTGGCCATACCGGCTGAGCGCACCAGGCACACTCGGGCGACTTCCATGCCGAGCAGTGCTGCGAAGACGCGCGCGGCGTTGGTGGCCATGCCGGCGAGCGTCGATGCATAGGGGCTCCTGCCAAAGCCCCATTCGAGGCCGCCGAGTGCCAACAAGAGGATCTGCAGCAGAGCAGCGACCAGCGCAATGAGCAGGAGCCGGTGGTCGCGCTCCACGAGCGCGAGCCCCGCTCGCCGGGCCGCGAGAAACGCCACTAATCCCACGAGTAACCACAGGGCGGGGGTCACCACGTAGGCGAGCACCATGCCGTCGATGCGGCCGGGCAACACGAAGTGGATCAGAGCATAAATGCCCGCGACCGCCGCGGTGACAAGTGTCCATAGACGCGCGATAGACATCTAGATCTCCCGGTTGTTCAGCGCGTCGCACACATCCTTCATGAGCAGGTACTGCGAGCGCGTCGGGCCGGTACCGTGTTTCGATTCTATCGCGTTGATGATCTCGTGGAGCGTGGCATTGGCCGGATTTGGCAGGCCGAGGTAGTTGCCCGGGTCAACGCCGGTGACGTCATGGACCCCCGGCCCCATCAAGAGGCCGCCGCAGAGGTTCAATCTCGTGGCGAGGTAGTGGCCGAGGAAGCGCTCCTGAGCGCTCCCGCCAGCGGCTGCCCGCAGCGTGGCCTCCATACCGTCGATGGTGGTCGGCCCGAGCCAGCGAGAGTCCGCGTTGATGCGCAGGAGCCACGCCGCGATCTGGTTGCGGCTGAACGTGCCGTGCTTGTCCCACGCCCGCCAGAAACCGATGGTGCCGTTTTGCGCCGGTGCCATTTGGAGGGCGACCGTGAACGGGTAGAACGCGCTTTGCGATGCCGCGCAGGTCACGTGCACCGCAACGGTCCCGTCTACGCTCCCGCCCGGGCCAAGGATCCAGCCGGTGAGACTGCGGCTCACCTCGATGTCCAGCTCGGACGGCGCGTTCACATCCACAGAAAGGATCTGCTCGTGTTCCGTTCCTTCGTTGCGAAGGGTGAAGCCCACCTGTGTCGTGTATGACGGGTAGGCGTTGTGAATTCCGGCAACCACTGTATGTCGTCGGCCATGCTCATCAGGGTCACAGCGCGCTTCCGACCAGGCGACGTCTTTGAGGTAGCCTGGGTCGAGGGTATCGGGAGGATCGTCGGTCCAGCAGTCGACGAAAGCGGTGTTCATCACCTCCGACGTGGAGCCCACGGAGGCGATGAGTCCGTCTCCCCAGCGAGCCAACGCGAGACCCGGGAGGAGCCACGCGGCCATCACCACTACGATGGCGCAACGCCATCTGGTGTCTGCATCCATAGCGAACCGCCTTTCGCCCACGCCGTGCGTTCGCACGGCGTGGGCGCGGCTAGGCGTTGCCCGGTACATGTCACGGCGCAACGTACATGTTGTACTGCACCGCGTCGAGTTGGATATCGAACTCAAGTTCGGCGTCTTGTGGCGCGCCGCACAACACGTGGAACCAGAAACTCATTTCGAGCGGATTGGTGCCCGGATGGATCTGTGCTCCGAGGTTGTCGCCCCACAGGATCTCGATGTCGTCCACGGTGTCCCCGTTAAGGTCGAGCGGTACGACCGGGTACGGGGGCTTGCGGATGACCGTTTCGTTGTTGATGATGACGCTGTCGAACTTGAGCGGTATCGTCCCGTCGTTGTAAGGGTAGACGTTTACGCTGTTGAAGTAGCTCGGATAGACGTTATGCATCGTCACTCTGACGGTGTCGTTCCTGCCGTCGTTATCGGTGTCGACGAGGATGGCCTCGCCCCATCCGACGTTCTTGGTGCCGGGTCCGGGCCACGGGTTTCTAAACCCGTCTCCGCAGGTCCAGTCCACCGGTGTGGCTGTGCCGCCGAACCACGGCGGCGGCGTGGTGTCCATCACCGAGACGGACACGAACGACCAGTTCAACTCACCGGTCTCGATCCGGCCGTCGATCGCGACGGAATCGGTCCAGCGGGCGTGCCCGACGCCGAGCAGTGACAACCCGGCAAACAGTACGATCACGACGGACGAGAGTCGTTTCACGGGCTCACCGTCCTCTCAGGTCGAGGTCTGACGCTGCCACTACTCCGGCGGGAGGTTCCACTGGCCGACATCCACCTCGACCGAGAACGTGTAGGTGGCGAGCTCTTCCGCTTCGTTGTCGAAGTGGACCGTGAGCGTCCCAGGCGCAGACCCGCCGGGGTGTACCTGTGTCTCCGCGGGGAGCCCCGTAACGTCGACATCCATGTACGCGGGAAGCTGTGAGACCGTGACCGCGTCGACATGAAGCGGGATCGTTCCGGTGTTGAGCAGGGCGAACTCGCACGTGTAGGTGATGCTCGGATACCCGTTACGCACCGTGACCCAGAGCGTCTTAGGGTCGTCCGGATCGACCACAGCCGTGATTTCGCTGTAGTTCTTGCCAGTGATCTCGCTGTCGGAGCACATGACGTCGTCTATCCCGGCACTGAGGCTTCCCGTGTGGACCGTACCGTCGATGTTCACGCTGTCGGTCCACCGGGCCAGACCGAGGCCCACCGTCAACAGTGCCACTAGCAGCAGGGTGCTTACCACACCTATGCGTTTCATAGCGCGACACTTCCTTTCGTTCTTGACTTTCGATACATCCATCGCCTTGTCCGTTTCAAGGCGTTTCACCGTCGGCGCTCGCTCCCGCCTCCTTTCTCGATCACCGCGGCTCTATCCCATTGTTGGTCCCGTGCTTGCCGGGGGGCGTGTCCATGCTGGCGGCGTCCCTGATCGCGGCGGGCAGGGTGCCAGGGGCTGTGTGCTTCGTGACGAACGCGGCCGCACCCGCCTCAAAGGCGGCCCCGCGCAGCCATGGGTACTCATGGCCCGTGAGCACCACCACTCGCGACGCCGGATGGCGGCGGTGGATCTGCCGCGTCGCCTGGATTCCGTTGGTCTTAGGCATGAATACATCCATGACGACCACGTCAGGGCGCAACTCCTCATACGCGCTCACGGCGCGCTCTCCATCTGAGACAGCACCCACGATGTCCATGTCGCCTTCCTCATGCAGGAAGCGGGAGAGCGCGGCGAGATAGTGCCCGTTGTCGTCGGCAATCAACACTCGGATGGACACGACGCCCCTCTCGCAGGATCGCCCGGAAGGCAAGCGTACGCGGGAGAAAGAGTGTCAACATCGTCTCTAGGGACTGAATGTGTACCCGCGTTTCGGACCACTACCTGGCCGTGGGTACAGGGGTACCTGACTGCGGGTGCGGCACGGATACGGGACGTGCCGACGAGGCCCAGGCGGTCCGGCTCGGCGGTTAGTCGTCCGGGTGCACGAGGTGCAGCCGGTAGGCAGCCGTCGCGAGTTCTGAGCGAGTGCGTGCGGCGGTCTTGCTGAGGAGGTTGCCTACGTGGTACTTGACGGTGCGCTCCGAAATGAACAGGGTCTCGGCGATTTCGGCGTTCGACCTGCCATGAGCCACATACACCCAGACCTCGCGCTCCCTCGGGGTCACGCGGTAGGCGGTGCTCGCTTCGCACGACGCGGGCTGCATCACCTCGCACAGCATCTCCGCGTGGACCGCGGTAAGACCTCCGTGCACGCTGCGGATCGCCTCCGCGAGAGCGTCGGAGTCGACGCGGTCCTTCGTGAGGTAGCCCGAAGCTCCGTTCTGAAGCGCCGTCCGCACCTTCGACGGGTCGTTCATGCTGGTGAGTACTATCACGCGTGCCGGGCACCCGCGTTCGTTGAGCGCTCGCAGGATCGTAAGCCCGTCAATGTCAGGGAGCCGCAGGTCGAGCAGCACGACATCGACCCGCACGTCACGTAGGCGCTCCAAAGCTTCCGATCCGTTCGCGGCCTCGACGGCTACCCTGATGTCGTCGTGGTCGTCGAGAATCCTGCGCAGTCCCTCCCGCATGAGGGGGTGGTCCTCGACGAGGCAGACGCGGATCGCTTCGGATGTCGTAGGGGTAGCCGTCACGCGGGGAACCTGACCGAGACGATCGTGCCCTCGTTTGGCGTCGACCTCATGGCGAACTCGGCATCAAGCAGCTCGGCGCGATCGCGCATGCTCACCAACCCGTGACCCCGGGGGACTTCCGTTGGCCCATCGATATCCGGAATTCCGCACCCGTCATCCTCAACCGAGCAGAGTATCCCATCGTCGCTAAAGCTCACGACGACTCTGATCGTTGACGCATGAGCATGCACGAGAGCGTTTGTCACCGCTTCCTGGACGATGCGGAACAAGGCGATGCGCACTGAATCGGTGAGGTAGCGGCCGTTTTCGTCGCCCTCGAAAACGCACTCGATCCGAGGTTCGGGATGTTGCGTTCGAACGTCGTCGAGAAACACGCGAAGCATGTCGCCAACCACCGGTTCGTCCAATGCCGCCGGGCGATGATACGCGATGATCCCACGTATCTCGTCAAGGGCGGCCTGGATGAGGCCGATCGAGTGGGTCATGAACTCCTCGCACGCCGGGTCGTCGGCGAGCCGACGTGAGCCGCGGCGTAGTTCGAGAAGGGCGGCGGTGAGGGTCTGCACAGGCCCATCGTGCAGGTCGTGAGCGACGCGTCGCATCTGACGCTCCATGCGGAGGTGCGGCCCGTCGGTGGCTATCCCATTGGAACATTGGCGCCTGCGGCCGTGAGGCATCTTCGCAGCTCCCCCCGTAGTTCAGGTGCACGTGACTCTCAGGTGACGACACTCGGGTCACCTGCCAGGTTCCAGCTCAGCCCTCCGAATATACCCAAGTTGTCATTTCGGCTCGTCGCGTCATGCGTTCATGCGTATCGACGCCGCATGGCCCCAACCACTAACGAAGCGCAGCGCGCGGAGTTCCACAAGACGATCTGGCGGATCGCGAACGATCTCCGCAGTTCCGTGGATGGGCGGGACGTTAAGAGCTACGTGCTACGCTGACGTCGAACGTGCCTGTCCCGGCGCGAGCCGTCCGACAATTGTGCGGGTGCTGGGCGCTCTGCGAGAAGCGGGTGGGGTCCGCTGTGCGAAGGGCGGGCGTGACGCGACGTGGGAGCGGCTGGACCAGTGAGCCATTAACAGTATCAAGTAGCCGCGAGTGATAGCGTTTTCGGAAGTACGTTTGCCTCAAGCCAGTCGAGATCAACGTGGACTACATCCTCATGCTTGTCGAGAAGTGGCGCGCGTCCCACCAAGACGGCGCCGATAAGGAGGTCCGCGCCTACTTTGATACACTGCGAGGCGCCCCCATCGTCTAGCGGCCAAGGACGCCGTCCTTCTCGGGACGGAGACGGAGATTCGAATTCTCCTGGGGGCACCAGTATGCATCCACGTGCCAGACGCATGTCGGGGAGCGAGACGCACGCGGTGTGTTACTCGCGAGTGAGCACCATCGTACCGAGCGGGACCTGCGGAAAGAGTTCGAGTACGTCACGGTTGTACATCCGGACACACCCGTTCGAAGCCATCGTGCCGATGCTCGCGGGGTTGTTGGTGCCGTGGATGTTGTAGGCGGTGTAGGTGAATCCGTTTGCTGTGCGCCGATACATACGTAGCTTGCGTGGGCCGTAGATGCCGTTTGGGTCGGTGTAGTACTTAGAGTCGATTCGCCAGACCGCCACCGGCGTCTGGGTGCTTGGCTTGCCGATCGCTACCGGATACGACTTCACAAGGTTGCCACCGACGATCCAGTACAGACGAAAGTCGGACTTGTCGATTACGATGCACGTAGGCCACGGCCACGGTGTGCCAACTGAAAAATCCCGGTACTCGTACGCGGCGGGATACTCGGCGTTCCCGCTGTATGACGCGCCGATGCGCCACACCCCCGCGTATGGCACCGTCACATCGGCCACGTACCGTGTCCTGGTCGGCGTCCATCCGCTCCATCGTGCGCTTACCGTTTTCTGGAGCACCCACTCGCCGTGAATCCTCTGGTAGAACAGCAGCCGTATGGGGCCTATGGCCGCTTTCCTATCCACGCTGCCGGTCACGCCAAACACCGAGTTGCGCGTCACAGGCACAGGTACATTTGGGGCCGAGAGGTTCGCCCCTGGATCGGGGGCCACGCCAAAGTCCCGATACTCGTACGCGGCGGGGTACTCGGCGTTCCCGCTGTACGACGCGCCGATGCGCCACACCCCCGCGTATGGCACCGTCACATCGGCCACGTACCGTGTCCTGGTCGTTGTCCATCCGCTCCAACGCGCGCTTACCGTTTTCTGGAGCACCCACTCGCCGTGAATCCTCTGGTAGAACAGCAGCCGTATTGGGCCTATGGCCGCTTTCCTATCCACGCTGCCGGTCACGCCAATGAGACGATCTGCGTAAACCGTCGCGGGAACGTTGGGAGCCGAGAGATTCGCCGAGCTAGTGGCCTCGGTGGCGGCTGCGGAGGCGGCTCCTCTCGCGCCCGCTAGCATCATGATGGCAAGAATGGCGCACAGTAACACAACGGGACGGACGCACCGGTACGCGGCGTGCATGGCGGCTCCTTGCGGACTCGTGGTGCGGCGGCGATCACGTGAGTGCCGCCGTCCTCATGCTTATTATGCGATCGTCAGCTCGAGAATGCGATGATTCAATCACGTGTGTTGGGCTTCGGGAGCTGTTCATGCCTACAAGTGGTCCATTCGAGTCGGTCCTCATCGCTGCCAGGCATGGTGCCGAGTGGGCATGGGAGCGCCTCGTTGGCGATCTTGACGGCTCGCTGCGTGGATACGTGCGTCGACAGGGCGGTGTGGATGTCGACGATCTGTTGGGTGAGACATGGCTTCAAGTAGCCAGAGGACTAACGCGTTTCTCTGGTGACGAGGCGGCGTTTCGTTCCTGGGTGTTCATGATCGCTCACCATCGTATCGTCGACGAACGGCGACGCATCAGGCGCAAGCGCGTCGATAGCGTTGAAGCGATCGTTCTCGATGAGGCCGCGACGGAGGTACGCTCGGCGGAGTCAGAAGCCATCGAGCGCATGGCCGACGAGGAACTCCTGCGGATGCTAGACATGCTCCCGCAGGACCAGCGTGAGGTTATCGTCCTGCGATTCGTCGCTTGTTTCGGCGTCACCGAAATCGCGCGTATCGTCGGTAAATCACCGGGAGCGGTCAGGGCTCTTCAGCGCCGGGCGTTGAGGCGCCTTGAGAAAATTCTTGGCGAAGGCGGTACGTTTTCGCCGTAGCGTGTCGGTAACGGGAGTGAGATGAAACGTTCGAAGCGATACTACGACGAGTGGGCGGAACGGCTAGCTGCCGGTAACCGTGACCCTGGCGATGAGGACGCGGTATCGGCGTTCGTCACTTTGCTGCGGTCCGGTCTGGCTGACGAGCCGGCCGATTCGCAGTTGCCCGCGACTCTCGCAGCGGAGGTGCTGCGCTTTGCCGAGGACGTTCCAGACCGTACCCGTACGGTGAGGCGCCGAACAGTGCGACCCCTCACGATGAGATGGAGGCGACGCGCCATGATCAGCACATTTCTTTCGACGTTGCTCGGCAAGATCGTGGCTGGTGGTCTCGCCGTTGCGGTTGCGGCCACGGGTGCCGCAGCCACCGGTACTCTGCCTGACGCCGCTCAGCAGCGGGCCGCAGACGCTTTCGGAGGAATCGGTATCGAAGTTCCCGCTCCGGACCGCGCTCCTGAGGAAGGCATCGGCGACGGAACCGATTATCAGGACGACGGCACGGTTGCGGGCAGTCGCGAGACGACCCCCCCGGTGCTTCCGGAGGAAGCCTCGGATACGGCAAAGGCGGTCATCGGCACGGTATTTGGTGGCGACCCTGCTGAAGGGCGCGACTTCGGTCAAGCCGTTGCCCGGACTGCCTCTGGTGGCGCTGTGAACGGAGTCCCGGAGACGCCGTCGGCACCCGATTCTCCCGTGATCCCGGATCGGCCTTCGGAGCCGGCCACACCAGGGAGCCCTGAGATCCCCAACAGGCCGGGAGTGCCGGGCATCCCCGAGCGGCCGGAAACCCCAGAGCTGCCCGATGACGCGAGCGAAGGGCTCGGACGTCGGCCGTAGTGACTGGGTGAACGACTCCACGCAACCCCGGTGTTAGAATGTCTCCCGCACCGCAAAACGGGCGATTAACTCAGCGGGAGAGTGCCTCCCTTACAAGGAGGAAGCCGGGGGTTCAAATCCCTCATCGCCCACCATGGATGACAAAACGCCCCTTCGGGATCTCTGCGGAGATACTCGAAGGGGCGTTTTAGCTGGTAGGAGCCGATGGCGCAGTCGGTGAGCTCTGCGTTCAAAACCACGGCAGCAAGAAGGCGGCGCTTGCCCTCGGTGTCAGCGGTCGCGAACTGCGAGCGAGCGCCCATCGCAGCCCTGGCTACCGCTTCTACCTGTGCGGTCTTGTCAGTCGTGCCGCACTTGAGAGCCGAGAGGCGGCGTTCGAGAGTGCGCCGGGTCTCTGCGATCTCGCCAGCCTTCACACGGTACGCATCGACAAGAACGATCCCGTCGAGGTAGGAGTCCAGGAGCTTTGAAGCTTTGGAGTCGAGCTCTGCGATCTTGCGCGTGAGCTCTGAGCGCTGCTGGTCGTGCGTCTCGATCTCGTGCTCATCGAGGGCGCGGGAGTCCCGCACGAGCATGTCTACGATCTCAGGCGTGATCTCGATCTCGGCAAGCACCGTTTCGAGCTGATCGAGCAGGAGCTCTTCGCGTGTGTAGCTGCGCTGAGAGCATGCCTCCTTGCCCTTGCCCTTGGTGCAGCGGTAGTAGACGTAGCCCTTCTGGCGCTCTGCGGTGATCTTGCAGCCGCACTCACCGCACACGAGGTAGTCGCGAAGCGCAAAGGTGTGCTTGGTGCGCTTGGGGCCGGTCTGGCGAGGGGAGAAGACCTGCTGCACGCGCTCGAAGAGCTCACGAGCTATCAAGGGCTCGTGAGCTCCGGGATAGGTCTGGCCTTTGTAGCGGACGTCCCCGCAATAGATCGGGTTTCTCAGAAGCACATGGAGCATGGAGGCGGTAAACGGTCTGCCTGATCGTGAGCGGTAGCCGTGTCCGTTGAGATCGCGCGCGAGATCGGCAAGGGAGATGTTGCCAGCCGCATAGCGCTCGAAGGCAGCGCGCACCATCGGAGCGGTCGCGGGATCGGGGATGATCGAACGGGTCTCGCGGTCGTTCACGTAGCCGGTCGGCGCGCGGTGAGGCCAGCCGCCTTGCGCCACCTTTTCGTCCATGCCCTTCTTGACCTCTTCGCGCAGGTTCCCGAGGTAAAACTTCGCGACCGAGAGGTTCACGTCACGCAGGAGCTCGCCTTGCGGAGTATCGGGAATGTCACCGACGACATAGCGCGCTTTGACCCCGAGGTCTTCGAGCGTGATCTGATCGCGGAAGTTGCGGTAGAGCCGATCGAGCTTGTGGGCGACAACGATACGCACGTCCGGGTGCGCTTTGAGGTAGGAGACCATTTCGGCGAAGCGGGTGCGCCCCGCCTTGCCAGCGCTTTCGGCTTCGATGAACTCGGCGACAGGACTAATCCCCTGGGCCTCACAGAAGGCGCGTATGGCCTTTGTCTGCGCCGGAATGGAATAGCCCTCCGCCTGCTGCTCCTTCGTGCTCACGCGGGCGTAGATGACGCATGCAGCCATCAGAACGGCACCCCCTGCTCTGCGATCTGGCGAGCTCGGGCCTTAGCGACGAGCTCGGCGAACTCGATTCCGCGATCTGCGAGTTGCAGCTCTGCGAGGGGCAAGGCGTACTCCATCACAGAGAGCAGATCGTCTTGATCGCAGTATGCCCCGAGAGCGGCGAGCGCACCATAGAGCCGGGCGATGACCCGCTCTTCGTGTTCTGCGCGAGAGGCGTAGCGCACGCGGGGTTCCGGAGCAGACGCGCCCCAGAGCTCGCGCAGCGTTGCCCAGACCGGATCGACCGGCCAGCGCGTCTTGTTGCCATCGGTCGGGATGCGAAGCTCGGCCCACGTCATGCCGAAGGCAAACAGCCGCGGAAGCTTGGCAAAGGCGGTGGCGACCGCGCGCGCATTGAGCTCGTTGAGCACATCTCCGCGAAGCTGCACTTCGAAACGCCAGACAGCACGCGACGGATCGTAGTGCGCCACGCGCTCCCAGACTTTTGCATATGCGGTCTTCTTCTTGGCCGCAAGCTCAGCGTCTTTGCGGTAGATGCGAAGCACCACATCACCCTTGCCGATCTGGTAGGAGATACCTTCGCCCTCTTCGGTCTTCTGGCGAAAGCTTGCCGGGCAGACGATCCGTTCGATATCGCCACAACCCGGCTCCCAGCCGTGCACATCGAGGCACAGATCGATCCGGGAGAGCGTGTAGGGCTTGTCCGCACCGAGAGCGGCGGCCAGGCGCGTTGCGCGTTCGTAGAGGGGCTCGTGGCCGCAGGTGGCAAGTGATGCGGCGAACAGGCGCACCGAGACAGGCGGGATGCCCTTCTGGGCAATCGAGACGCGCAGCTGCATATCGGCATCTGAGAGCACGAAGCGGTACTTCCCGAGCCCTTTGGGGGAGACGAAGAGCTCGTGATCTGCGATCCGGTAGCTTTGCGCCTCGTCGGTAAGCTGCGCGCGGTCCTTCGCCTCCTGGAGTGTGGCGACGAATCTGTCTTCGAGCTCACCGGCAAAGGTGGCTTCCAACGTGTCCACACCGCAGTAGAGGAGAGAGATCGTCACGTCTTCTCATCCTCTGGTCTGTAAACAGAATCCCCCATGTTATAAGCGGCGGGGGATTCGAGACCCTCTGTGCCAGGCGCGAGCAGACCGTCAGCGATCAGATCGATGAGCAGGATCGAGAGTGCGCGTGCTTCGCGTGCGCTCAGGGCGCATCCGCGCCCTTGGAGCTCGGCGCGAAGCTCCGCGCCCACCTCGTGTCTGCCCATGTGATCTCACCTCCAAGACGGTTGCGTTCGGTCTTGGAAGCGAGGTTAGAGAGTCAGCGTCAGCCCTTCGGGGACTTGTAGTCGAAGATTATGTCCCCGCGTCGTGCTGTGCGGATCGCGAGCTTCTTGATCCGTTCGGTCTCTTTGGTCGCAAGCCAGGTGTAGTGCTCGAACTCCTCGTCATCGTCGGATGCGAGCAGATCGGGATAGAGCTCAGTGATGTTGTCGTGTGCGATCTGCTCGAAGGTCTGACCCTCCTGATTGAGGCGGTAGTAGCGCGCACCTTCTGCCGCCTTGCCGCTTCGCTTGGCAAAGGCGGCATCGGGGAACGCGGCCTGCGCCTCTTCTTCAAACCATTCCATGAGCGCGGACACGTCAGAGGCAGGCGTGGCGATCAGGAGCACGAGCGGGCTCTTCTCGCCTTCAGGTCCGATGTCGGCCCGGTAGACGGTTCCGCCGTAGGAGGCGAGCATCGGTGCGGCCTCGCCTGTCGAGGCGTACGTCCAGATCGCGTCTTCGAGCCACTGGTCGAAGCCGATCTTGTCGAGGAAATGATCGAGGGTCGGCCCGAGGCGGTTCGCCGGAGCGCGGCTGGCGATGTAGTCGGCAAGAGCGAGCAGGAGGCGGCGGAGGCGCACTCGCTGGACCTTACGCGAGAGGCCGGGGAAGAGCTGACGCTTGAGGGTGAGCCCGTCAGACTCCAGCCGGGAACGGATGCGCTGGCGGACCTGCTCTTCGGTGAGTCCCGCTTCTAGTTGCTTTCGGGCCCACTTAGCGTAGTCCCGGAACCCTGGCGCGGCAGCGAGCAGGTTTCCGTGCGCGAGGCTCTCGATCAGGACTCGCTCTTTGGGCGGTTTTCGTATCTTGTACTTTGGCATGGCCATGGCACAGACATTACATGATGGGCCTGACAAGATGTGCCCCTGACAGGATGCATGCCACGTAGAGCTTGAGGTAAGCTGTTTAGCGAGGTCTACGATGATGGCGAGTGAGGGGGACAACGTGAGAGAGTTGCCTATGTCTGGTGCCCTAAGCGCAATTCATGAGGAGGCACTGAGACTGCTCGAGTACGAAATGCCGAAGGAGGTCCGGGAAGGTCTCGCGCTCATAATCTCAATCGCGCGCCATCAGGCCGATGTACGGAATGAAGCCGAGCGTTCCGCGGGCTGATCGTTGAAAGGCCAGCGGAGAGAACACCATGAACCACGAAGAATCCGACCCGCAGCGGCGCGACGCAGTTCTTGCTCTCGTTCTGGGGACACTGGGTACCTGGGCTCTCCCGCGCTTTCTGCTGGTGCCCCTATTCGAGGCTTTTGGACTGACATTTGGCTGGTGGACTTACGTAATCGTATTCGTCGCAGGAACGGCTGGTGTCTACGAGGCGGTTGCCAAGCCGAGAGCTGTGGAAGTCATTGCGTACGGTCCGCCGAGGGGCACTGCTACTAAGTCCCGCGACTACTGTCCTGGGTGTGGTCATCAGTTGTTGGACTCAGACTCGTACTGCTCAGGCTGCGGCCAAGCCCTTCAATCCCACGACGATAGGAAGCCGTGGTTGATACATCGCCGTCGTCAGTCGTCCCCGTGGACACAGGTGTTGCACGCTAGGCCCTTCGCATATCTGTAGATCGACGCGCATCCACTATCGCCCGCTATGGCTGAAGCACTTGGAACGTGAGAGCTCTCACAACTAGTCGGAGAGTTACATGAGTGAAATCGGGCAACTCACACAGACCTACACCAAGTCTGGCCTGCCGCGATTTGCTGTTGAGGTGGCGCATGGTGAGTTGCACAAGTACCAGGTAATCAAAGGCGACAGCCAACAGGTTGTGTGGACGCGGGCTCTCGCCAAGGCTGCTGAGTGGGACAGCATGTGGCAGCGGCGGATTGACGCCGAAGAGCGCAAACTGCTGCGGGCACTAGCGGCGCAAGAGGTCGCGGACAACAGACAGACGGCCTTCGAACGGACTGCAGAGGCCAGGGCCGAGATCGACGCACTCGGCTCTATACTGCAAACGGCGCTCGAGGCCAATTGCACCGTCGACTGGGAAGCTCTCAAGGACCGTTCTTCGTTTCCCGTCCCACGGCCCGAATCCCCCAAACCGCCGGCCGAACCCGTGAAGCCGCAGCCCCATCCTGAGCCGACCCAAGAGGCTTTCAACCCCAAGTTCGGGGTGCTTGACTACTTCAGTGCCACAAGACGACAGACCCGACAAGGCGCAGCGGCAGCTGCATTCGCAGCGGCACACGCCGAGTGGGAGCAGAGCATCCGCGATCAGGAGGCCGCATACGCAGCTGCAGTCGAAGCTCGTGCAGCGGCTGAACGAGCTAACGCCGAGCAGCATGCGCGTGAAATAGAGGAATGGGAGCGACAGAAGCAGCAGTACTGTGCGCAGCAGCACGCTGAGCACATTGCGATTGACGAGCGGGCGGAGCGTTATCGGACGGGCATCCCTCGCGCGATTGAAAGCTATTGCTGCCGGGTCCTTGACACGTCGGAATACCCCGATTGTTTTCCTCAGGAGTACGAGCTTGAGTATCTACCATCAAGCAGAATGCTCGTTATCGACTACCAACTGCCATCGCCTCAAGACTTGCCGACCGTTGTTGAGGTCTCCTACATTGCTTCGCGCGATGAGTTTCGAGAGAAGACCGTTTCCGAGCGTCAGCTATCACAGATATACGAGAGCGTCCTTTACCAGACGGTATTGAGGACTCTTCACGAGCTATTCGAGTCCGACACGATACAGGCAATAGAAGCTGTCAACATAAATGGATGGGTCCAATCGGTTGACCCCTCCACAGGGAAGTCCGAGGACTCCTGCGTCCTGTCCGTCCGAGCGATGAGGACTGAGTTCCTGCAGATGGACCTGGCGCACGTTGATCCAAAAGCCTGCTTCAAGAAGCTGCGCGGCGTGAGTGCGTCGCGAATACACTCACTCACGCCGGTGGCGCCTCTCCTAACGATGTCTCGTGAAGACAAACGATTCACAACATCCTACGAAGTCGCGGCGCGGCTCTCGGAGGGGGAGAACATCGCGGCGATGGATTGGGAGGACTTTGAGCACCTGATTCGGGAGCTATTTGAAAAAGAATTCGCTGTACGAGGCGCTGAAGTGCGAGTTACGCAGGCCAGCAGAGACGGTGGAGTCGACGCAGTCATTTTCGACCCAGACCCGCTGCACGGTGGCAAGACCGTTGTACAGGCCAAGAGGTACACCAACACGGTGAGCGTTAGCGCCGTCCGCGATCTGTACGGGACCATGATGAATGAGGGAGCCAACAAGGGTATCTTGGTAACCACCGCCGAGTACGGACCTGATGCGTACGACTTCGCTACGGGTAAACCACTGGTCCTCCTCAATGGGGGCAATCTTCTACACCTGCTTGCGAAGCACGGGCACGTCGCGCGGATTGACCTGAAGGAGGCCAAGCTGCTTGGCGCGGATCAGGACCGACCACCAAGGGGCTGATGGGCTACCCCAGGCAGTAGGCCGCTACATGTCCACTAGCCGGTACAGCGGCTAGCCCGTTCGAAGCGCATCAACTATCGCCCACCATGAAACTCAGCGAGGCCCGTGGAGCAGCAGCCACGGGCCTCGCGTATGAGTGCGTTGTCGCACACGACGCCCGCCGCAAACTAGCGGCGCTTCCTCGCACCTTCGCATCCGCATGCGCCGGGGCACCCGGGGCAAGGCCGATCACACCTGCACACACGAGCGAGTTCAGCGACTGATCTCCGTACTGCCGAGACGCTCGAGCGGTGGGTGCAGACGAGCTCGACGTCGTTGGCGCGAGCGAGGCGGTAAACTTCGCGGGCGGCCTTGTGTGAAACGAGGTCCGTGCAGAGTATGACTCCGTCGGCGGAGGCGATGCGGTCGCTTAGCCCGGGCCGGAAGCGGCTGAACACCTTGATGGTGAGGCCCTCGTGTTCGTCAGCAATCGCGGTGTAGTGAGGCGCGAGACGATCCAATCCGCCAATGAGTGCGACCGTCATCGGGAGCCCTCCTTCTCGCTGAGCAGCTCCACTTCAACTGAGCCGGCGGCCGAAAGCGGCAACGTGACGATCCGCACGCCCTCAAGCTCCACCTCGGCGAATGCCGGAGCCGAGCAGGGGTATCTCGCGAGAACTCGAGCTGTGGCACCCGGCTGTACGCCGAGCGCGGTGTAGCGGCTTACACGGCTAGGGCTCCCTGTCGATGACAGGACACACGGTGCGGCGATAGGCACATCTGCGAGGGACATGATGCACTCTCCCAAAACGGCTCGGTCGATTAGGAGTTAGCATATACTAAGACTTGAGAGAAGTACAAACAAAATCTTGGCGGTCTCGGTGCCTCGGCCATCAGGGAGGGCAGTCCGCGAGTACTCGCGCACGATGATCAGCGGTTGAGGATCCTGAGAATGACGTTGATTACCACGGTCAGTACAAGACTGAGCACGATCATCGAGCCTATCGGCACGAAGCAGCCCCAGCGCTCTCCGGAAAGCCGGAGATCTCCCGGAAGCGCTCCGAGCCCCAGGCGGCCACCTAGCCACAGGGCCACGCCGATCACGGCGAGCACGAGCCCCGCCAACGCGAGCGCCTTTCCGATGGCCTGGAGATCCGGCATCGGCCTCACTCCTCTTCGGGGGCGCGCCGCATGCGCTTGACGCTTGACCGGTGAGTCTTCGACGCGAGCCGCCGCGTCTTTGCCGCCACGCTCGGACGGGTAGCTACTCGTTGTGGGGCGTTAGCGAGCGCCTGGGCCTCGGTCAGGCGCTCCCGCAGTCTGCCGAGACAGGCGATCTTGTTGCGTAGTTGACTGCGCTCCCGCTGGCACTGTACCCGCATCCCGGTAGGGTGGTGGACGAGCCTGACCGCCGAGTCCGTCGTGTTTACCGATTGCCCGCCTGGACCGCTCGAGCGAAAGACGTGGACCGTGCACTCCGCGAGGAGTTCGTCGTCGCCTTCGGGGATGCGGTACCCCTCCGGCAAGCGAAAACCTGTCGGCGTCATGACCGCGTCAGCACCTCAGGGTGTCCTGGCGTGATCACGCGCGTCTCATCCTTCGGTGATCGAGATTGCGTCGACAGGACACATGTCCTCGGCATCCCTGATCGCACCGTAGAGTTCGTGGCCTGGATTCGCCTCGATCACGTGCGACAGGCCGTCATCACGAAGCTGGAACACCTCGGGACATGTCTCCTCACACACGCCGCACCCTATGCACAGGTCGTGATCCACGAGCACTCTCATCGGATGCCTCCTCTCGTCGCGTCGCCATGCGTTCTCCGCTCGGCGCAAGAGCACGGCCCAACGCGCATCGTGTATACGGATGATACCCCAGCGCTGTATCATAGCGGCGTGGGTATACCGATACTCAAGTATCTACAGCGGCCAACAGACATGGGGGAGTTCGATGGACCATCAATTTCAGAAGATCCGCGTACTCGTCGAGACAGACCAGCGAAGCTTCAAGGGATGGGTTCACAAGCCGCTCAACGGCGACGGGCAGCGGTTGTCGGACTACATCAACTCCTACTCGGACATGTTCCTGCGGCTCTCTGATGTAGAGGTAACCGAGCGCGGCCAGCACTACCGCGTGGGCGACAAGCAGGATTTCGTCGCCGTGGCCGTGAACTCCATCACCTACATCACGCCGCTCGAAGGCGAGTAGGTCGGCGGACTGGGCGGGGCGGGGCCGACCGGATACGTACCGAGCATGGGCGATGTAGTCATCGGCACGCTGACCCGACGATGGTCGAGCGACGGTATCTGGACTTCGCCGTCATAGACCTTGTATTTTGGGAGCCAAGGTACCAAAATGCAAGGTATGAGTTTCTATCCGCGACACGCTATGGAGCGAATCACGCGTCTGCTCGACGTGTTCCCGGTGGTTGTCATCACCGGGGCGCGACAGGTGGGCAAGACTACGCTCGCCCGGCTGGTCATGGAGGGTGCTGACGGTCTATACGTCACCCTTGATGAACTCGCGGTCGCGGACCGTGCGGCGCGTGACCCGCGTGGCCTCGTGCGTGGCTTGACCGAGGGACTGCTTGTGATCGATGAGGTCCAGCTCGTTCCCGACCTCTTGCGCGAGGTCAAGCTCGCCGTGGACGAGGAACCGGGTCGACGCTTCCTCCTGACAGGTTCGGCAAATCTGCTCAAGATGAAACACGTGACCGAGTCGCTCGCGGGCCGCTCGGCGTGGCTTGAGCTCGGGCCGCTCCTCTGGTCGGAGCTCGGCGGCCTTGAGCGACCCCGGACCGTGAAGGCGGCGTTTGACGCGCGTTCCGCCGAGGAGTACGCCGCGACCGTGAGTGCGCAGGCCGGACCAGCGGACAATAGCGCGCTCGACGCGGTGAGGCGCTTGACGGTGAGCGGTTCGATGCCCGGGGTGATCCCGCTCGACGGAGAGATGCGCTACGCCTGGTACGAGGCGTACCGGACCACGTTCCTCGAACGGGATCTCCGGCAGCTCGGCTCAGTCGACAACCTTCCCGACTTCAATAGGGCGCTTGCGCTTGTCATGCATCGAACCGGCAACGTGCTCAACATGAGTTCACTCGGTAGTGATGTCGGTGTTACACACAAGACGATCAAACGCTACCTTGGTCTGCTTGAAACCGGGTACCAGCTCCGGTTTCTCCCGCCCTACTTCGCCAATGTGGGGAAACGGCTCGTCCGTTCACCCAAGATCTTCGCGTGCGATGTCGGCCTGGCCGCCTACATCATGGGTGTGCGTTCCTGGTTGGAAGCCGTCGGTTCCGGCAGGGAGGGCGCGCTGCTCGAGACGTGGGTGATCGCCGAGGTGCTTGCACTCGACTCTCTTGCCGCACGACCGGCCGCGCCACACTACTGGCGCACGTCGGGAGGTGCAGAGATCGACCTCGTGCTGGAACGGGGCGAGGCCGTCGTAGGCATCGAGGTGAAGTCGCGCGCGACGATCCGCTATGCGGACACCGCTGCGCTACGCTCGCTTCGCACCGACCTCGACGGCCGATTCAAGTTGGGCATCATTGCCAACCTCGGGACCGAGGTGCGTGTGGTCGACGACAGGATCGTCGTGGTCCCGGTGCCGATGTTGCTCGGAGCGGGCTCTCCCGCGATCCCATCGGTCGTGCCCCTCTAGCCGAGGTACCTGTTGCACTCGTCGGCGACAAGCTCGCCGTCGCGTACCTCCAAGATGCGGTCGGTTCGCTGGGCGACGTTGCGGTCGTGGGTGACGATGAGAAACGCGGTGCCGGTTTGCTTGTTGACCTCGCGGAAGAGGTCGTAGACGAGGTCGGTGTTTGCGGTGTCGAGGTTGCCCGTGGGCTCATCGGCAAGCAGGAGCGCAGGCCGGTTCATGAGTGCACGCGCGATCGCCACCCGCTGCTTCTGTCCGCCAGAGAGTGCGTTGGCGTTCTTGTTGGCTACGCCTTCCAGGCCGAGCAGTCCGAGCGTATCTTCGGCGCGGCTCCGCAGCGTGGTGTCGTCGACCGTGCCCGCGATCAGTGCGGGCATCGCGACGTTCTCGTAGACGCTGAACTCCGGTAGCAGGTGATGGAATTGGAAGACGAAGCCGATGAGCGAGTTGCGCAGCTCGGCACGGTCCGGCTTGCCGAGAGACCCGGCGTCGCGTCCGCGGTATCGCACGTTTCCTGAGGTGGGCGTGTCGAGCAGGCCGAGGAGGTTTAGGAGCGTCGACTTGCCCGAGCCGGATTGTCCCACGATCGCGGCGAACTCCGCCTCGGCGAACTCGAAGGAGACGCCCTTGAGCGCGTGAGTAGCCGCATCGCCGGAGCCGTAGATCTTGCCGAGTCCTTCTACGGCGAGCAGCGGGGACTCAGCCACCCTGGATCACCTCGATCGGGTCGAGGCGCGAGGTCGTGCGTGTGGGGATGATGCTCGAGGCGAGCGCCACCGAGATGCCTACGGCCGCCGAGAGCGCGATGAAGGCGGGCTCGGGCTCGATGGCGAAGTCGACCGGCACGAACGAGAAGCTCCACAGGAGCAGGAAGCCAAGGGCGAGTCCGCCACCGGTGCCGGTCACTCCAAGTAGAGTCGCTTGCCACAGAAATATCCGTCCAGCGCGCGCGTCAGACATGCCCATAGCTTTAAGGATGCCAATCTGCCGAGTTTTCTGCACGGCGCTGATCGCAAGAGTGGACGCGATGCCGAGCGCAACTGCGACAAGTACGAACGCCTGGATCATGTACGACGAAGCTGACTGGCTCTGGAGCGCCGTGAGCAGGTCAGCGTTCGCGGCTTGCCACTCGATGATCTCGGCGTTGCGCAACACGCTACGCCATGCTGCGGCAACCTCTGCCGAGGCGAATGGCTCGCGCATCTGCGTCTCGATCGCTGTGTACTCGTCGGCACGCCAGCCGAGCAGCGAGCGCGGAAGCTCACCGCCCACGAACGCTTGGCGCTCGTTGGCGGCCGCCGCGCCGAGATCGACGATCGCGGTAAGCGTAAGGCGCGCCGAGCGGTTGCCTGCGAAGGTGAGCGTGACGGCGTCGCCGGGGGTGAGCCCGTACTTCTCGGCGAAGTCGGTACCGAGCACGATGTCGCCAGCGCCGAGACGTACCGTGCCGTCGACGGCGCGCTCAGAAAGCGAGTAGATCGCGTCGAGGCCTGCGAGGTCGCCGCCCTTGAGCGTGAGTGGCGCGGAGTCCTCGCCGTCGGAGTAGAGGCCGGAGACCTCGCGCACCGCCGCGATGGCGCCCGGTTCGACACGCGCATCGGCGGCGGTCAACGCTCGCAGGTCGCCGGTGAGGCGGACGGGATCGCCCTTTTCGGCGGCCCTGATTGTGACGTGCGCGCTCGAGCCGACGGTCTGTTCGATAAGACCTGCCTGTAGGCTCACGATGAGCGAGCCTACGAACACCTGTGTGGCGATGCCCACCGAGATACCAGCCGCAATCAGCAGCGACTGGACAGGCGCTGAGCGAAGGAAGCGAAAGGCGATGCGTAGCGAGAGCACTACGGCGCACCCCTGTCGGGAGTCAGTCCGGGTAGCTCGTACGCCGCCGGGTCGAGGAGCGTGGCGGCATCCGAGGTCGTCCAGCCGGTGTCGCGGGCGAACGCGGGGCCGCCCACGGCGATGCGTACGTCAGGCTCGAGCTCGCGGGCAAGATCTTCGACGACCTGGCGTAGGGCAACACGGTGGTAGTGCGTCGATGCGGAGAGGACGACGAGGTTGGCGCCGAGCGTCTCGGCGGCGTGGCTAATCTCGCGCACCGGGGTGTCGGCGCCGAGGAAGTGGGCAGGGTACCCGGCGAGCAGGAAGCGGTCGAAGAGCATCCGTACGCCGAGGTCGTGGTACTCACCTGGCGGGCACGCGAGCAACACGGTGATGTCGCGCGCGGGCGTCTTTGCTGCGAGTTCGATAACGCGGGGAGCGAGAGCTTCGATGATGGTGCGTACCGCCGCGCTCGCGTAGTGCTCCTCCCACACGCGGGTCGCGCCGTGTTGCCAAGCCGAGCCGGTGTCGGCGAGCAGTGGTGCGAGGACGAGGGTGTAGGTGTCCGCCACGCCGATGATGCCTGAGTCGATCGCGTGAAGTGCGGCGGTGATGACCGCTGTGCGATCGCGGGAGGCAAGGTGCGCGTCGAGCGTCGCACGCAGGGAATTCGCTCTAGCGTACGTTGTGCTCTGGCCTTCAGGGGAGGTCGCGGTGTGTCCCATAACAGAGATGCTACCAGGTGTGGACAACAGTGGGCACGCGCGGTAGAATCTCGTCTGCTGTCCGCGTCCGGCGGACGTGCCCTACGGGGGTGTAGCTCAGTCGGTTAGAGCGCTGGCCTGTCAAGCCAGAGGTCGCGGGTTCGAGCCCCGTCACTCCCGCCACACGATTTCGAGAAGACCGGTAGCCGAGAGGCGCCGGTCTTCGTGCTTGATAGAAGGCGCACCTTGCGTGGAACGGCAACCGCGGGCATAATCGGCGGCGTTTGTGTCACGCTCGTCACGATGGCTACCTTGGAGCACATGTGCCCGTCAGCGCCCCGTCCCGCCCCGTTGCGCGGGGAGTAGAGCTCCGCCACGTCGAGCTCCCGCGCACGACACTGCGAGTAGGCATCGCGGGCGACGGGCCGCCTCTCATCATGTTGCCAGCCACGATCTCGCTCATCGAGGACTGGGAGGCGCTCATCCGATTCGTCGGTCAGAGCTACTCGGCGCACTTCTTCGAGCTTCCAGGTCACGGCGGTAGCTCGCCGCTTGATTCCCCGTACCGAAGCGAGCTCATCGCCGAGAGCGTCGTCGACCTGGCAGACAAACTCGGCTTCGACACCTTTTCGCTCTTTGGCTTCTCGTTTGGCGGGTTGCTCGCGTTGCGCACGCTGCAGCACGCGGGGGATCGCATCGAGCGGGTGGCGCTGTTCTCGCCCTACATCGGCCGAGAAGCCCTGCTCCACTCGCGCGCTAAGCTACTCGCGCTTCGCGTCTTGCTCACCGCGCTCAAACCCGAGATCGCACGCCGAGGAGTTCTTGGCGGACTGAGCGGGCGGCGAGGCTCGGAGCTCCTCGCATGGTTCATGCACGAGATTGGCAAGTTCGAGACCTCGGCCGATCTCACCGCGCGGCTACGTTCGTTCACGGCCTCCTCCGTCGACGTGCTTATCGCTCAGGTAAACGAGGTGCTCACCACGCCAGCCGCATCGCTCGCTGGACCGTTTGCGTCACGGTGTTTGTTTGGCATGTCGATGCGAGATCCGATGCTGGATTATTCGACTACGCGCGCGTTTCTCACAGGCACGTTTCCGGATATTTCCGAGGAGCGGTGGGACACTCCGTACCACGCGGCCCCGCGCGCGCTCACCTTCGAAGACTACGAGCGAGACCACCGCTCGGTTCTCACGTGGCGGTGAATCGAACGTAGCAGGACGAGGGGTTGTCACGGGCTGAACGTCGGCGTGCTCGCCTTCTATGCGAAGTGGCGCGGCGCTTGCACACCCATACGTGGTCATGGCGGTGAGGATGCGGTTGTCAGTCGCATCTGTCAGGATTGCAGTGCAGCGAGATAGCGGCAGGTTCGCCGCCGTAAAGGAGTGAATGTGAAGCGGGAAGACGAGTTCGAGACACCCCACGCGCCGGAAGAGACACGGGACGCAGCGACAGAAGAAGCGGCCGAGAGTGCGCCCGCCCCTGCACCTTTCGCCCGCAATCGGTTGTTTGTTGGCGTGGCGATCCTTGCCGTGTTCGCCGTCATCATCGGCGTGCGTCTGATGGATCGGCCCGCTGATGTTCCGTTCGCCGGGGGACAGGCACCCGCCGGCGCATCCGCTACCGTCGACCCCGTGGCCGCACTCGATGAGGCGATCGCGGCCGGTGGCCCGGTCGTGGTGCTGTTCCACTCTGGCGCGTGTCCATCGTGTGTGGCGACGCAGGAGGCGGTCGCGGGTGCTCTTCCCGAGTATCCCGAGGTTACGTACGTGGAAGCGCGTACCGACGACCCCCGGACTAGCCCACTGTACACCCGTTTCTCCTTCCAATTCGTGCCCACACTGTTTTTTCTCTCGCCTGGAGGAGAGGTGCTTAGCCAGCACTCGGGTGTAGTAGCGCCGGATGTGTTGCGCTCGCAGCTTGATGCGCTCGTCGGGGGCGAAGGGTAGAGGCGATGCTTGATCAGCTTGCCTCGCAGCTCGGGGCTGACGCGACCGGTGTCACGACATTGTCGTTTGGGTTGGCGCTTATCGGCGGCGTGATAGCGGGGTTTGGCCCGTGCATCCTGCCGATGATCCCCGCAATCTTTGGCTACATCACCGGATCGCTCCCGGGGCAAGATACGAGCGGAAGTGCGCGGGCCACCACGGCTCGCTCGTTGGCGCTCGTATCCGTCTTCATCTTGGGCGTCGCGGTGACGTCAGCGGGAATCGGAGTCGTGGCGGCTGTTCTGGGCAGGGCGATCTTTGTGGGAGCGTGGGCGTACTGGGTGCTCGCGGTTGTCTGTCTGGTGCTCGGTCTTAACATGCTCGGGGTTATTCGCATCGATCTTACCCGGGTCAACCGCCTCTTCCTTAAGCGGCCGGAGCGGCGAGGGCTGCTCGGTGCGGCTGTGTTCGGGCTCGCGTTCGGGCTCGTGGTCCCGCCGTGTACGACGCCGGTGCTCATCGCCATCGCGACGCTCGCGGCTGCCAGCGGGGAGCCGAGTGTGGGTGCCGGGTTGCTCTTCCTGTACGGGCTCGGACGAGGGACGCCGCTCCTGCTCATCGCGTTGTTCTCAGGGGTGCTCGCAGGACTCAAGGGATTCAGTAAGGCGACCGTCACGCTTCAGCGTGTTGGAGGTGTCTCGCTGATTGCCAGCTCGGCGTACCTTGTCTGGCTCGCTCTCGGCTGACCGGCGATGGTGCGAGGATCCAACTGGTGCGGTGAATGAGAGAGCGTCTTGTGTCTTTGCGCAGACGCGTCGATACTAAGACGCGTACATCACGGGGTGAGGATTGGACCGATAGAGGAGGAGTTGGGGATGGGCTATCGCGACGCAAGCGGATTCTCGGTGGCGAGTGTAACGCGTCTGGTTGTGACGACCGCACTGTTCGTGACCATGCTTCCTGCGGGGGCGTCGGCGAAGTCGCCGGATGTCGATAAGCAGGCGCTGGCAGGGAGGGTTTCTGCCGGGGTGCTCGCGCACAAGAGTGGACTCGCGACCGGCCTCGTCGCTCTCGGCCCGGACGAGATTCCTGGTGTCGCGCTCGGCGCGTCTCCGCAATCGGGGACACTCAACATCGATACCAACTGGGTCGACGTGTACTACGTCGATCTTACCGCAGGTCAAGTGTGGGCGGGCACGGTGACCGGCACGGCGGTAAGCGGCCAGGACGGCTACCTTGAGGGTTTCGCGCCGGGCGCGACAACCGTGTATGACTATGGCGATTTCAATCCGGTGTGGGACACGAACAAGTATCGCCTCACCATTCATGCCGAGGTGACCGGCCGGTACTATATCGCGGTCTGGGGCGGCACGGGTTCGTACTCGCTTGCGTACACCATCGGTGCCGGTGCCGTCGACGACTTCATACCCGGTGTTGCTCTCGGCGCGTCTCCCGTTTCCGGTTCACTCACCTCGTCGGGCGACACGCGGGACGTCTACCGGATAGATCTCACCCCTGGTCAGCTCTTCTCGGTGGACCTTATTCACAGCGACACCGTGTTCTTCGATGCGCGCCTCTTCGGACCTGGCGTGACGCACACCGTCGGCAAGACTCCGATCGCCGAGGCGTGGGATTGGCCGATCTCATTCGATTTCTTAGTCCCGCCCGTAGGCGGCGGCACGTACTATCTCGTCGTCGAAACGTACGAAGGCGCAGGAGGCTACACGGTTCAGTGGAGTGTCAAGACGCCTCCGGCCCATCGGCTCGCGGGGTCGAGCCGGTTCGCGACATCGCTCGCGATCTGCCGGGCGACTTTTGTCGAATCTGATGTCGCGGTGCTCGCGACAGGCGCTGGTTTTCCCGACGCGCTTGCCGCATCCGCGCTCGCAGGCGCGCTCGATGCTCCGCTGCTACTCGTGCGTGACGACATCGATTCTCAAGAGTACTGGGACCTCGTCTATGAGCTTTACCGGCTTGGCGTGACGAAGGTCTATCTGGCAGGTGGCACGTCCGTGATCTCGGCAGTCACGGAAGATGACCTCCGCAACGGGTGGGGCTTTACCGTCACGCGCCTTGGCGGCGCGAACCGCTATGAGACCGGGCGTGCGATCGCCGATGAGGTGGTCAGGGTGGTCGAGGCTCGCGGCGGCACGGTCAGCTCGGCGTTTGTCGTGCGCGGCGACGCGTTTGCCGACGCCCTTGCCGCGGGCCCTTACGCCTTTTCGCAAAAGATGCCGGTCTTGCTCACTCCCCCGGGAGCGCTTCATCCGCTCGCGGCACAGTTCATCGAGACCGAAGACGTGCTCGACATCACCGTCGTGGGAGGCACAAGCGCGGTGTCCGCAAGCGTAGCGAGCGCCGCCGATGCGCTCAACGCGGGAGCGACGGGCGTCACGCGGGTAAGCGGCGACAACCGCTTCGAGACGGCGGCCAACCTTGCTCAGTTCGCTGTCTCCCAACGCGCGTGGGCGACGTGGGAGTACGTGGGCGTGGCGACGGGCCGCAACTTCCCTGACGCGCTTTCCGGGTCCGCCGCCGCGGGCCGCCGCGGAGGCGTCCTCCTGCTTACAGCGCCTGATGCGCTCTCGGCGCCCGCGAGCCAGGCGCTCAGCACCAACGCGAGCGCGGTACGGACCGCTCTAGTCTTTGGCGGCACGGGGGCCGTGTCAGGTTCAGTATGTGACCAGGTCAGATCGGTGCTACGGTAGGTAGAGCTTCCCCGCACAGGGCACTCCTTCTGGCGGCGGCTTGAAGGACGTGTAAGGTTGCTGGAGTACGCTCGTGCTAAACTTACAGGTCGAGGTGAAACGTTCCGATGACGGCACGGGGCCACTTCGTCCGAGAGATCGACACTGAACCGGGTGAGAATGACCGGACTCCGAGAAATCAAATGGGCAACGTTCGTCACGGCAGTGCTCCTCGTGACGGTTGTTTTTGTTGCGCCTTCCTCCGCCGCCGCCGATGCGCAACGAGTTGAGCAGCTCCGCAGCGAACTCAACAAGATAAACGACGAGTTCAAGAAGGCCGGCGCCGCGTACGATAACGCCTTTTGGGCGCTCGACGAGACAGAGAAGGCAATCGAGGAAGCCACTGGCAGGATCGCGGCGAACGAGGCTGAACTTGCCAATGCTCAGGACGTGCTGCAGAACCGTATCGCCGCGTGGTACCGCGCCGACGATCTCGGAGGTATCGAATTCGTGCTCGGCGCACGCGACTTCAGTGATCTACTGAATCGCTTCGATTATGTGAGCCGTATCGCGCATGACGACGCGACAGCGATTCAGCGTGTTGAGGAGCTTCTCGCACAGCTACGTGTTGATCGCGAGCGCCTCGAGACCGAGCAGGCCAAACGATCCGAAAGAGCCGAGAAGTTCAAGGGCGAACGTGATGCTTTGCAGCGGCGCCTGCAGGACAAACGGGCCGAGTACGATCGTCTCCAGGCCGAGATGCGCGAAGAGGCGCGGAAGGCTGAAGCGGCCCGCCAGAGGGCTGCGGCGAGCGTGTCCCGTCCGCTACCAGTGCGCGGCATCACGGGAGTGCCAGGTCCCAACGGAATGGTCTTCCCGGTGGCTGGCCCCAACTACTACAGCGACACGTGGGGCGCCTCGCGCGACGGCGGACGTCGCCGGCACAAGGGGACCGACATCATGGCGGCGACGGGTGTACCGGTTGTGGCGACATTGTCAGGAACCCTGAGCAGGGGTGACGGGTCGAAGAGCGGACTGTACCTGCGGCTACGGGCCGATAACGGTTGGACGTTTTACTACATGCATCTCGACAGCATCATCATTAGTTCGGGCCGTGTCAGCGCCGGGCAGACTATCGGGACCGTAGGCTACAGCGGCAACGCGAGCGCGAGCGCTCCGCACCTGCACTTTGAGATCCACCTGCCTGGGCGCGGCGCGGTCAATCCGTACCCGTATTTGCGTCAGATGCAGGGACGGTAGAGCACCACGGCGGTCAGCGGTTCGCTTGACCGTCCAGGTGGCCCTCGGTAGTATATTTCAGCACGCTTCCGGCCAGGTAGCTCAGATGGTAGAGCAGCGGACTGAAAATCCGCGTGTCGGCGGTTCAAGTCCGCCTCTGGCCACCAGCGATCTTTCGCGAAGCCGCCTTATGGCGGCTTCGCCGTCTATCGGGCGGTGTTTAGCGTGCCGCCTATCGGAAATATTTAATCATTTGTCTGTGAGTGACGAAGCATCGACTACGCCCAGCCGGGTATCGACGGCGCCACTGTACATGAAGGGTATCGCGGATATTGCCTCGGTTTTTGTGCCAACATATCTGCGAGAGGGATGGAATCGTGACGAGGCATCACCCCTACCGCAATCAACAAACGCCGCGCCGCCACGTGGTGATTCTTGCTTTGTTCTCGTTCGTCGTGCTGCTCACGTTGCTCGGCGGCTTGTTGTTCTACCAGGATCAGGCGCGCACATATCGCGCTGAGGCTTCGCGCGTGCTTGAGTCGGTAGCGGAGCTGAAGGCCGCCCAGCTCGATCAGTGGCGCGCTGAGCGCCTCGCCGACGCATCGCTTCTCGCGGCTGACCCGCAGTTCGTCACGGCCGTCGGCAAGTACCTCGCCAGCCCCGAGCCTTCCCTCGCCGCCGCCGTTCGAGAGCGGCTCGATCTGCATCGCAGGGACGGATCGTTCGATACAGTTACGCTTCTCGGTTCGGATCTGGAGGCGCTGATCAGCACCGACGACCGAATCGACGCGGTCCATGACATGGCGGCAGTGGCGGCGGGCAGCGCGGAGCGGACCGGTTCATCCGTGATGACCGATTTCCATCGCGAGAATCCGCAAGGTGAACCGGAGATGCACGTGGTTCAGGCGGTGCGTTCGGAATCCGGGATGCAGGGGACCGTTGTCGCGTATATCGTGATGACTTCTCGCACGCGCACTCATCTCGATGGAATCCTCGGCGAGTGGGACACACACTGGGCGAGCGCCGAGACACAGCTGGCGATGCAGGATGGCGACGAGATGGTTATCTTGCACGATCTTCGGTTCGACCCCGATGCTGCGCTCAACCTGCGTATCCCGCTAGAGCGGAAAAACTCACCGGCGGTCCAGGCGCTCGCTGATCCCAACGGAGTCTTCGAGGGTGTCGACTATCGGGGTGAGCGGGTGCTTGCAGCGGCTCGGCCGGTAGAAGGCACCGACTGGCGCCTCATCGTCAAGATGGACATCGAAGAGGCGTACGCCCGTCTCAACGACCGGCTCTTGTTGATCGTGGTGGTGACGAGCTTTCTCGCGATAAGCTCCGCGGGTACCGCCGCGCTGCTATGGCGGCACTGGAGCGCGCGCATGTACAAAGGGCGCTACGAGGCCGAACGGGACCGTGCATGGCTCCGTGAGGTGATTGCTCGCAGCGTGAATGAGATATACGTGTTTCGTCCGGATGACCTCCGGTTCACCTTTGTCAACGACGGTGCTGTCGAGAACCTCGGATACACGCGCGATGAGCTACTGTCGATGACACACGCAGACCTCATCGTGTGGGATGCCGAGGATCCGTCCAGCAGTACGGTGATTGGCCGGGACGTGATCAGCGGGCGAGACACGATCGTGCTCGAGGCTGAACACCGGCGCAAGGACGGCACGACGTATCCCGTCGAGACACATCTCCAGCTAGTCGACTCGGAGGGAATTCGGTCGTACCTAGCAATCGCGATCGACATCACCGAGCGCAAGGCGGCTGAGAGAGAGCTGGAGCTGTATAGGGCGCACCTTGAAGAGGTGATCGAGGTGCGCACACGGGAACTTGCGGCCGTAAATGAAGAGCTCGACGCGATGAACGAGGAGCTAGCGGCGTCAAACGAGGAGCTCTCGGCAACAAACGACGAGCTCAAAGTCGCGCTGCGGTCGCTCAGTGTGCTCAACCGTGAACTGGCGTCGGCCAACAGCGGTCTTGAGGAGGCGACTCAGGCGAAAAGCCGTTTCCTGGCTAACATGAGTCATGAGCTTCGAACACCGTTGAACTCCGTCATCGGGTTCTCGGGCTTGATGCTGCAGGGCATGGCCGGAGAACTGAGTGCCGAGCAGCACACCCAGATCGGGATGATCAACAAGGCCGGCCGTCACTTGCTTGCGCTCATCAATGACGTCCTCGACCTGTCCAAGGTGGAGGCTGGAAAAGAATATGTCCATGCCGGGGAGATCGATCCAGGTGCGCTCGTGACTGAGATCATCGAACTCCTCAGGCCACAGGTCGAGGGGCGCAATCTAGACCTGGAGCTCCATCTGGACGCTACGCTTCCCGCGTTCTTCTCGGATCTCGGCAAGGTGCGTCAGGTTCTGCTCAATCTCATAGGAAACGCGGTGAAGTTCACCGAGATCGGCCGTATCGATGTGCGGGTCGAGCACAGGGGCGCGATGCTCGCGTTCATCATCACGGACACGGGGCCGGGCATCAAGTTAGGAGACCTGCCGCGCGTGTTCGATGCGTTCTCGCAGGTGGAGCATCCAGACGGACGGAAACCGCAGGGAACAGGCCTTGGGCTCAAGATCTCGCGCGAGTACGCTCATCTGCTCGGCGGGGAGCTTACCGTACAGAGCGAAGTGGGGCGCGGATCTACGTTCACGTTCGTGGTTCCAGTCGAGCCGCCGGTTGCGGGGTAGATGTCACAGGTACTGCCAGACATCGTCGATACCCGCGTCCGAAGCCGGGACGCAATCGACGATCGATCGCGCGAATCCTCCTGTTTCCGGATCCACGAGCCGCAAGTCGAGCACCTCAGGTTCTTCGCTCCAACGTCCCGCCGGGTCTGCGAGTACCTTCACTCGCGGGTGTAGCAGATCATCGGTGTTGACGCGGAATACGACTGCGACGGAGTCGTCGTCGAGTTGCACCACCGCGCCCATCGGATAGATGCCGAGCATCGCGACGAGGGACTTGGTGAGCGCGGCGTCGTATGCTTTGCCACGACCCTGCATGAGCACCGCCAGTGCCTTATCGGGACGAATCTCGCGACGGAACGGCCGACGCGTGGTCATGGCGTCATAGGCGTCGCACAAAGCGACGATCTTCGAGAACAGGTGTTGTTCCTGGCCATTCTGGGGCGCGGGATACCCCTGGAGGTCGTGGCGCTGGTGGTGCTCGTATGCGACGACCATCGGCATCTCGTCAACAAGTTGAATCCGCTTGAGCAGGTCGGCGCCTTCGGAGGTGTGGCTCTTCACTACGTGCCACTCGTCCGTCGTGAGAGGGCCTTGCTTGTTCAAGATGTCCTCAGGTATGCGCACCTTGCCGAGATCGTACAGGAGCGCTGAGAGGCCGAGTGAGCGCAGCGAAGTGCTATCGAGGCCCAGTGAGGCGCCGAGAGAGAGCGAGAGGATGCATACGTTGATCGAGTGGTTGAGCGTGTAGTCGTCATGTCCTTTGATCGCTGTGAGACCGAGCACCGCCGCTGGATCGCGGAATAGCTTGTCGAGCATCGAGCTGACGAGGTGCTGCAGCGGCTCTACGCCGAAGACCTTCCCGAGCTTGGTCTGAGTCTCGACATCACGCATCGTTTCGACGCCGACGTCATACGTCTGCCGAGCCGCGATCTTGTTCTCTCGTGATCGCTCATGGCCGGCGTCTTCGAGCATGGTCGTCTTCGCCACCTCCACACCGCTGATCCCGCGACGCTCGAATAACCGTTGGACCGCTTCAAGGTCGGCCACCGAGTCGTCCGCGAGCGCGTCGATGAGCGCGGTCGCGTCTCGCAGCGCAAACGTCGACACGAAGGTCACGGCTGAGATGCCGCACGCGAGGAGCTCTGTGATCGTCTTGCGGTACGTCACGCTCTCCTCGGGAAACACCTGGTTCTCGACGAACAGAGTGTGCTTGTGGATGTTGATGGTGATGCTGTCAAAGCCGGCGACTCTAAGCGCCTGGACCGCGCCAACGAGCTCGGAGAGTGATCGGCTTACGAGCGGGTGGGTGGTCGGATAGAGCCCTGCGTTCGTGTGTGACACGGCGAGCGCGCGCACGAGCTCTTTGGCTTTTGCGAGAAGCGCGGGTTCCGCGAAGGGGGCCCGGGCGGCGGATGCGATCTCGTTCGCCATCTCGGAGGCGCTCTGGAGCTTGCCGTCCCCGGTGTCTGTAGCGTCACTCATCGGTAATCGACCCCATTTCCTGCGTTGTTGCGGACAGGCGTTCGACTGCGTGCGTTGCGAGGAATCGCAACTCCTTGCTTTTGCGTCCGAGTATGAATCGTCTGCGGGACCAGCGCTTGAGGATCGGCAAGGCGTCGGTCGAGCCGAGCGATTCCAAGCACTTGATGACCTCTTTCTTGAGCTCATGGTTCCGCTCGAAGATGTTGATGTCTTCGAGGATGCGGATGAGTGCGGGCAGCGCTTCGACGGCGTGCGTGCGCCCCACTTCACGAATCGCCCAGCGCCTGGTTTCCGGGTCCCAGTGTCCGAGAGAACGCGCGAGTGCCCGGCGCGCGTCCGGCGCCAGATTGCTCGCGAGGGCCGAGACCGCCGTCCGGCGCACCGCGACATCGAGGTGCTCAAGTGCGCTCGATACCACCGTCACGACCTGAGGGCTGTTCAACAGCGTCAGGGCTGAGAGGATCCCGATCGCGGTCGGCGAATCGTCGGACCGGAGCCGGCGTGCGGCTACGGAAAGGACAGGTTCCTCCATTCGCCGCAACACCGGTCGCAACAGCGAGCGGGAACGCTCATCAGCGCGCGCGAAGTGTACGAGCAGGACACCGGCTCCGGTTGTGCCGGCGGCGGACAGCAGCTCGCCCGCGATGGCGGCGTCGGCGTCGTCGTCGACAGCGGCGCATACTGTCGCGAGCAGCTCGGCGTCATCGAGCCCGGAGCGGGCGAGCGCCGCAGCGTCCGCAAGCGCGGGGTCATGTGCGACTTCGTCGAGTAGCCGGAGCGCTTCGCGGACGGTAGTAAGCGACCCGGCGCGCGCGGCGGGCGGCAAGGCCACACCCACGGCGCGTACGCCCTCAATCTCGCGCCTCGACCGCAGGACAGCCACTGTGGCGCTCAGCCCGCGACCGGCCCGGGTCGCGGAGGCCTCCGCTATCAGGCGCTGGACGTGATCTTCGTCTCCGGTAACGCACGCCTCGCGGGCGATGCGCTCCGGCTCGATGACTGAGGGCACGCCACACTCGGCATCAGTTCGAGGAGATGGTGCGAGTAAGGCCATGAGCTCGCGCATGACCTCAGGAGGCAGGTCGATTCGCGAGGCGAGCAGTTCGGGCGTCGCGCCCATGGACCCCGACGCGAGTTTGAGCAGTCGTGCGAGCGCGGAAGGGTTCATGCGCGCGATGACGTCGAGCATCCCGGTCATCGGCGCCCCGCCGCTTCCGGGGTGAAGCGCCGCAAGAAGCAACTCGGTTCGCTCGGTGTCGTCGAGCCGCATCAGCGCCTGCGTCATGCGCTTGACGGCGAGTTCGCGCGTGGCGTGCTCGAGCGCGCTCACCGCTTGCGCGGCTTCGTCGACGGTGGCGTCCCCTCGTGCGGCTGCCTCGGCCCAACGCCTCGCCGCGCCCAGGGACTCCCGGGCGACTTCGTCGAGTGGCGCGTTGGTCAGGTCAATTCCAGGCAGCCCTTCTTCGGTCGACACTCTCAGGCTCACTTCGACCACCGCCACGCGGGCAGCGCCGCGCGCGGTCAGCACGGCGCGCGGCCCGCCTTCTTGGCGCACCCACGCGGGATCCGCCGAGATGAGCGCGACGAGGGCGGCCGCTTCGTCGCGCGTCATGCCAGGAGCGATGATGAGCTGCCCGACCTGGAGCGCATGCAAACTCTCCGCGACGGTGACGGATTGCGAGTGCGTCTCGGCAATAGGCGTATCGCCAATACGGAATGCGTGTGGATCGACAATGAGGCGCACATTGGCGCCACCAGCAGTCGCGCGCTGACCTGCCTCGAGCAGGCGGTCGAGCGCTTGTCCGGGCAGGTCGCTGGAGGGTGGATAGAGGCGTGCCGCGTTGACCGCGGCGGCGAGTGCGCGGGCCATCTCTTCTGCCGGTGGGCGTTCTTTGTCGGTCACGCCGGCTCCGTCCGATGTTGAGTCCTCACACGAATGCTACCCTTACTGTATCGGCAGATGCACGCGACCCGCGGACGGGCGTGTCCGCACGATGCCGATACTCCGCGTAGCGCACGCATGGCCGCAGGAGGACCGGGTGGGCCTACGTTCCGACTCATATTACCGCCAGATCGCTGCTGAAGCCCTTCAGCGGGCGGAGATCGATGAGCCGCCGGTGCCGCTCGAGGAGATCGTCCACAGCGTAGGCATCCCCCTGCGCACGGCCACTCTGCCGGCGTTTTTCTCGGGGGCCATAGTCCACGAAGACGGTCTGCCGGTCATCCTGCTCAATACGGCGCGTCCGGAGGGGCATCGCCGCAGCACGCTCGCGCACCTGCTCGGGCACGTGCTGATCGTGCTGGCTGACCCGCATGCGAGATACCCGCGCAACCTGCAGGCCGAGCATGCGGAAGCCGACCTCGTGGCCGAGGAACTCGTACTTCCCGAGTACTTGGTACGCGACCAAGCGTTCAAGTGGTTCAACGACTACCGTTACCTTGCACGTCTGTTCGGCGTGACCGAAGGCGCGATGATGGAGCGCATGCGCTCGTTGGGCATCATCAAACGGCAAGGCATCATGTGGGACTACTGATATCATCGGTGAGGTGCGGCACCGGAGACTGCGCGTGCCGCCGTCACGTTCAACGCCGAGGAGGTCTCAAAGTTCATGCGCGCGTCGTTCGCTGTTGGTGCTGATGTTGGGGGTACCAAGATCGCGGTTGGGCTGGTCGAGCGTAAGGGCCGTGTCATCAAAGACGCCCGCGCGCTCACGCCTCTCAGCGGCCCGTTCGCTGTTGTCGATGCGGTGATCGATCTTGTCGAAGAGGTGACGGCGGGCATCCATCCCAGTGAGATTTGCGGTGTCGGTATAGGCCTGCCCGCGCAGATTGACTTCCTTAGACAGTCGGTCGAGTTTTGCACCAATCTGCCGCTTGCGGGTGTCGACGTCCGCTCGCTCGTCATGTCGCGAGTCCGCCACGAGGTCACGCTGGATAACGATGGCAATCTCGCGGCGTTTGGCGAGTTCAGGTACGGCGTGGCCAGGGGCGCGCGCGACTTCCTCATGCTGACTATCGGGACCGGTGTGGGTGGCGGACTCTTCGTGGACGGAGCGCCGTACCGCGGATCGCGCGGGATGGGAGGCGAAGTCGGGCACATGGTCGTCCAAATGGACGGGCCACCGTGTCCGTGCGGAGGGTCCGGGCACATCGAGAGCTACGTGGGACGGGCCCCGATCGCGGCTCGTGGCCGCGATGCGGTCGAGCGCTTCAGCGGCGGCGCGATTTTGCGCGAAGCGGGCGGTGACGCGTCTGCGGTCACGGCCGAGCACGTCATCGCGGCGGCGCTTAGCGGTGACGACGTCGCCCACACCATCATGCTCGAGGTCGGCGAGGTTCTCGGCAGGGCGCTTGTCGGGCTCGTGAACGTGCTCAATCCCAGACTCATCGTCTTTGGCGGCTCGATCGGGGAGACGTGCGCGTTCGTCATGAACCGGGCCGAGGAGGTCATGGCGGCCGAGGCCATGGCGGGACGGCGCGACGTGACCTTCGCTCAAGCCGAGCTGGGCAAGGACGCTGGGATTTTGGGTGCTGCCGCGCTCGCGTTCGACGAGCATGATTCGAGGGAAGGGCTGCATCGATGAGCGCGCCTGCGCGCGCGATCGTGTACTTCACGCCGGTGCGCACCACCGCCAAGAAGAGCCTCGTGTCGCGAGCTGGAGCGTTGCTCGAGCGTGCGGGGCTGCGTGAGGCGGTCGCCCAAGATGATCTCGTTGCGGTCAAGCTTCACTTCGGCGAGGCGGGAAATACAGGCTTCGTCCAGCCGATCTTCATCCGGGAGGTTGTCGCGCGGGTGAAAGCTGCGGGCGGCAAACCGTTCCTCACAGACGCCAACACCCTCTACCGCGGTCAGCGGGCCAACGCGGTCGACCACCTTGCGTGCGCCATCCACAATGGATTCTCGTTCGCGACGGTCGAGGCGCCGGTCGTCATCGCAGACGGCCTCGATGGCCGGGAGGCGGTCGAGGTTCCTATTGAGGGGGGTTCGCACTTCTCGGCGGTCAAGATCGGTTCGGCGGCGGTTCATGCTGACGCGATGGTTGTCGTCTCGCACGTCAAAGGTCACGAGGCCACCGGTTTTGGCGGCGCGCTCAAGAACGTGGGGATGGGGCTCGGGTGCCGCAGTGCGAAACAGCGTATGCACGCGGACTTCTCGCCTGACCCCTCGGCCGAGAAGTGCACGGCGTGCGGGCGATGTGTGACGTGGTGCCCGGTTGACGCCATCGTAATCGGGCCTGACCGGGTCGCTCTCGTCGATCACGAGGCGTGTTATGGGTGCGGCGAGTGCGTGGCCGCGTGCCCGTTCGGCGCGATCGCGATCGAGTGGAAGACGACGCCCCAGGCCATCCAGGAAAAGATCGTCGAGCACGTCGTCGGCGCCGTAGCGGGCAAGGAAGGCAAGATCGTCTACCTCTCGTTCATCACAGACGTCACCCCTGACTGCGATTGCTGGCACTTCTCGGATGCGCCGGTCGTCGCCGATATCGGGGTGCTTGCCAGCATCGATCCTGTCGCAATCGATCAGGCTGCATACGATCTCGTGCGCGCGGCACCGGGGCTGCCCGGCACCAGGGGCGAAGGCCACGCGCCGGGCGAGGACACTTTTACGCGGCTGAGCGGAATCGATGGCACGCGCGCGATGGCGTATGCCGAGAAAATGGGGCTCGGCGTGCGTACGTACGACCTCAAACGGGTAGAGTGACGGAGGCGCGGGCAACTGGCGCTCAGCCGACGTACGCGCCTTTGGGCGCGGGGCAGGAGTCACGGTGGACCACATTGGCATTCTGAAACGTGCGTGGAATATCACGTGGCGCTACCGCATTTTGTGGCTCTTTGGCCTTCTCGCGGGAGGGGCGGGGTCGTGGGGCGGCGGTGGTGGAGGCAACTACCCGGCAGGCGGAGGCGAGATCAGCCCCTCGCTGCAGCGTGACATGGAGCGGATGGTCTCCTGGGCACAGGAAAACCTGCCGCTCATACTCTCGGCGACGGCGTTTCTGCTCTTCATCGGATTCGCGTTGTTCATGATCTCCATCGCGGCCAAGGGTGGGCTGATCCATCTGGTCAACGAGGCGGCCGAGGAGCGCCCGGTGCGCGGCATGGAGGGGTGGGCGGCGGGTTTCAGCGCGTGGCTCAGGGTATTTGCGATATCGTTCGTGCTGTTTGCGCCCATCGTGGCGGTGAGCATAGTGCTGCTGATTGCGGTGCTCGCTCCGGTGATCGGGCCCGCGATCGGCGGGGGCACGCCGCGCGTTGAGGCGATGTTCGGACTCTGCGGCGGGTTGGCCTTTGGCGGATTGCTGCTCGTGATCGTTTCCATCGTAGCGGGCGTGCTCGATACGCTTGGCGCGCGTCACGCTGTGCTCGCTGGAACTGGGGTGTTCCGATCGATTGGCGAGGCGTGGACGGACCTGCGCACGCGTTTCAAGGATGTCGCGGTTATGTGGCTTCTCATGCTTGCCGTGGGAATCGCGTACGGCGTCGTGGTCGGGATGGTCGCCACCGTGTTCGGTTTTGGCATCGCGATGGCGGCTCTTGGCCAGGCGTGGGTGATTGCCGGAGTGATCTCATTCGTGCTCTTCGTGGTGCTCTTGCTTCCAACCGCTGTGTTCTCGGCGTTCTCCTCGGCGGCGTGGACGATCTTCTACCGTCGGCTTTCTGGCCGAGAGCCGCTTTCAGGAACCGTTGGCGCGCCAGGCACCCCAGTACAGGGATACGCGCCTCCGTCACCGTACCCTCCGGCACCGTACCCGTCGGCACCGCCCGCGCCCTCGGCCCCGGAGCCGCCCGCCCCGGAGCCGCCCGCCCCGGAGCCGCCCGCCCCGGAGCCGCCCCGCGGCTTGCCGCTCGCTCCGTATCCACCCCCGCCGCCGCCGCAGGACGACCTGACGCCCCCGCCCCCGCCGCCGCGGTAGTCCGATGGCGAGCGGGCGGCTGTCCGTATGCGCGACGCCAATCGGCAACTTGGGTGATGTCACGGCGCGCGTGATCGAAAGGCTGCGCGAGGCCGACGTGATCGCCGCCGAGGACACCCGCGTCACGCGCACCCTGCTGGCACGCTATGGTATCGACACGCCAGCTCAGGCGTATCACGCACACAACCTGGCGGCACGCACTCCAGTGCTCGTGAAACGCATCGCGGAAGGGGCGCACGTCGCGCTCGTGTCGGACGCGGGCACACCCGGCGTATCTGACCCCGGCACCCATCTTGTCGACGCATGTTTGTCCGCGGGCCTTGCTGTCGAGGTCTTGCCGGGTCCCTCGGCGATTATCACGGCGCTCGTTGCAAGCGGACTGCCCACGCATGCGTTTTACTTTGGCGGCTTCCTGCCGAGGAGAGCGGGTGAGCGCGCGTCGCGGCTCGCCTCCCTCGCCACCCTCGACGCGACACTCGTGTTCTACGAGTCGCCGCGGCGCACGGCGGCCACTCTCGCATCGATCGCAGCGGTGCTTCCCGGCCGGCGCGCATGCGTTGCCAGGGAGCTCACCAAGATGCACGAGGAGGTGGTCCGGGCCGAGGCGGGCGAACTTGCGGAGCTTTTCGCGCAGCGCGAGTTGAAAGGCGAGGTGGTGGTCCTTGTGGGTCCGCCGGACGCGGGAGCACTAGCGATAGACGTCGATGCCGTGCGCGCCCGGCTTGCCACGCTCGCGGCCGCAGGCGTGCGCCGTTCCGAAGCGGTCAAGAGGGTCGCGGTTGAATTTGGGGTGCCACGCAATGATGTCTATCGCATCGCGCTTGAAGAGGGGGAGTGAACCCATAGGGGTTCTGAGATAGGTGTCGCCCACCCCGCTCCTACGGGCTGCCGTTCTACCGCGCCTTAATGTCTTCGACGCACTCGGCGCAGATCGGCCGCTCCTTAAAAAGCGAAGTGTCCTCGGCGTTTCCGCAGATCGCGCATACAGCGGTATGCTTTCGCAAGATCACTCGGTCTCCCTCGACCATGATCGAGATCGGATCCTTAACGCGCAGTCCGAGTGTGCGCCGCAGTTCCATCGGAATCACGATGCGACCGAGGTCGTCGATTCGCCTGACGATGCCGGTGTCTTTCATTTCACTTCCGCTCCGCTAGGAGGTGTGGTCAGTGACGTGATGCACAGATTGGTTAGAATCACTTCGAGTGCACGTGCTAGATGTTTCCAATATCACCCAATGGACGGAGTCCCAAACTAATGACCGCAGCGTCGTTTTATCTCACGACACCCATCTACTACGTGAATTCTGTCCCGCATCTCGGCACCGCGTACACCACGTTGGCAGCGGACGCGCTCGCCCGCTATCGCCGGATGCGCGGCGATGACGTGCACTTTCTCACCGGTCTCGACGAGCACGGACAGAAGGTCGCCCAGGCTGCTGAGGAGGCCGGTCTCACGCCGCAAGAGTGGTGCGACTCGATTGCGCCCCGCTTTATCGAAGCGTGGGAGATGCTTCAGATCACGAACGACGACTTCATCCGCACTACCGAGGAGCGTCACAAGCGGGGAGTGCAGGCGTTTTGGCAGGAGTTGCACGATTCGGGCCACCTCTACCAGGGCCACTACGAGGGCTGGTACTGCGTGCCATGCGAGACGTACTTCGCCGCTGACCAGATCATCGGGCACGAGTGTCCTTCGTGCGGTCGCGACGTCGAGTTCATTCGGGAGGACAACTGGTTTTTCAGGTTGTCGGAGTTTGGTGACCGCCTTCTCGAGCTCTACGAGACCCGGGCTGCCGAGGGACGCCCGTTCATCCGGCCGGAAACCCGCGCCAACGAGGTCGTATCTTTCGTCAGAAGCGGCCTGAAGGATCTCTCGATCTCGCGCACCACCTTCTCCTGGGGTGTTCCACTGCCGTTTGGGGAGGGGCACGTCACGTACGTGTGGATCGACGCGCTCCTCAACTACATCACCGCTATCGGCTACGGCGATCCCGGCAAGGCCGAGGAGTTTGCGCGCCGCTGGCCGGCGCAATATCACTTTGTCGGGAAAGACATCATCCGGTTTCATTGCGTCATCTGGCCGGCGATGCTCATGGCCGCCGGTCTCGAGGTTCCCGAGTGCGTATACGCGCACGGTTTCTTGCTCACCAAGGGCGAGAAGATGAGCAAGTCCAAAGGTAACGCGCAGACGCCCGCCTCATTAGTCGAGCGGTTTGGTGTCGACGCGTACCGCTACTACTTCTTGCGTGATGTACGTTTTGGCGAGGATGGTTCGATCTCGATGGAGTCGATGGTTCAGCGCTACAACGGCGACCTCGCTAACGACTGGGGCAATCTGTGCTCCCGCCTGTTCAACATGACTGAGAAGTACTTCGACGGCGTAGTGCCATCCGTCCCTTTCGCCGAGCAGACCTCAGAGGCCGATGCCGCCCTGCGCGAATGCGCTGAGGCGCTGCCTATCGCGTACGGGGAAGCGATGGATAGGCTCGATTACGCGAGCGCTCTCGAGGCCGCGTGGAATCTCATCAAAGACGCAAACCGCTACATCGAGAACGAGGCGCCGTGGAACCTTGCTAAGTCCGAAGAGACAGCCGGACGCCTTGCGGCCGTCATCTACAACTCGCTTGAAGCGGTGCGTATCGCCGCGCTGTTCTGCGCGCCCGTCATGCCGGTGACCTCGGCGGAGGTCTGGCGACGCCTCGACCTTGGTGACATCCACGAGGGCGACGGTATCGCGGCCGCCGCCACGTGGGGCCAGCTGCCCGCAGGCAACCGCGTGTCGAAGGGTGCCCCGCTCTTTCCGCGCATCTACGAGGAGTGAGCGCGTCGATGAGTGCCAGACCCATCGAGACACCAGACCTCGGCGCGCCGGTTCCCGATACCCATGCCCATCTCGACATGCTTGACGACCCGGTCGCGGCGCTGACAGCGGCCGCACGCGCGGGCGTGACCTTCGTCGCGACGGTGGTCGACGTCACAGAGGAACCCGGCCGGACATTCGACGGCCTCGCCGGATGGCTCGCGGCCGCTGATCCCGCACCCGGCGAGGTGAGGATCATCGTGGGCTGTCACCCGCACAACGCCAAGGACTTCTCGGCGGAGGCTCAGGCGCTACTGAGGATGTACGCCGCTGATCCGCGTGTCGCGGCGATCGGCGAAACGGGCCTTGACTTCCACTACGACAACTCGCCGAGAGACAAGCAGCGCGCAGCGTTTCGCACTCAGCTCGCTATCGCGAGAGAGTTCGATGTGCCGGTGGTCGTTCACTTGCGTGAGGCTCACGACGAGGGGATCGCCATCCTTGAGGAGATTGGCGTTCCGAAGGCTGGATGTGTCATCCACTGCTTCACGGCGGACACGGCGCTCGCCGAGCGCTTCGTGGCCATGGGGTGCCACATCTCATTCGCAGGTCCGGTGACGTTCAAGAAGGCCGCGGCGTTGCGCGAGACCGCTGCGGCAGTCCCGGCAGATCGGCTCCTTGTCGAGAGCGACTGCCCGTTTCTAGCGCCTGAGCCGTACCGGGGGCGCGCTAACGAGCCGGCTTTCGTCACCTATACGGCCGCTGCGCTCGCGCGCGCGCGGGGGGAGGACATACTGACGTTTGCGAGCAGTCTTTCGGCCAACGCACGCGCGATCTTCTCACGTCCGCGAGGGCGACGATGATGGATGACCGCGCGACATTCGTGCTTGGTATCGCAGGGTCGCCGCGTCGCGGGGGCAACAGCGAACGGTTGCTCGACGCATGTCTCGCCGGGGTGGAGGAACGGGGTGCGTCAACAGGGAAGCTTGCCGTCGCTGACTTCGACATTGTCCCGTGCACGGGGTGTGGCGCGTGTGCTCGCACTGGCGCGTGCGTGATCGCCGATGATATGCCCGCGTTACTTGAGCGGCTCGACACCGCGAGTGCGATCGTGGTCGCCTCCCCGGTCTACTTCGCGTCGGTTCCCGCAGGCCTCAAAGCGTTTTACGACCGACTTCAGCCGTATTGGTCACGGCGGTACGTCCTCGGCGAGGCGGTGACGAGGTACCGGCCCGGCGCGATCCTTCTGGCGGCGGCGGGTGGTGACCCCTATGGCCACGAGTGCGCGGAGACTACCACACGAAGCGCGTTCGCATCCGTCGGCGTCCGTTTTACAGAAAAGCTCGTGGTCGTGGGTCCCGACGCACGGGGCGACATCGAGGGATACCCGGACTCGTGCGTCGAAGCGCGCGCGATCGGGTCTTCCATCGCCGACGCCACAGAGGATCCGTAGCGACCTGGGCATTTGTGGAGGCTCTCCCCCGTGGTTATAATCGAGGCTCGTTCGCTGATCGTGACCGACCGACGAAGAGGGGTTCATGGGAGCATCGCCGGATGGCCCGGCACGGTTTCTCAAGACCCGCCACATACTTGTAGCCCTCTTTGCAGCAGCGCTCGTCGTAGTGAGTGTAACCGGATTCGTATGGGCCGATAAGGGCGTCACCCTGGTCGTTGACGGGGAGACGCGTCATCTCACAACCAATGTCGAACGCGTCTCGGATCTTCTCGCTGAGGTGGGCGTTGGCGTTGACCCTGCAGACGTAGTGTCCCCGTCTGCTTCAACACCCCTTGTTGACGGGATGACTATCGTCGTCCGGCACGCGACCTCCGTAACCGTCGACTTATCCGGCGGTGCGATCGAGCTCGATGTGGTAGGAACGAACGTCACGGATGCGCTTATCGCGGCCGGCATCGATCCGACCTCCGGGATATCGGTGGACCCCTCGCTCGAAACTCCACTCGCTGAGGACATGCGCATCACGGTGACGGATGTCTTTGTACGCGTCGTCGAGGAGTACGTTGACGTCGAGTACGAAGTCGTCACAGAGAATGACGCCGCCTTGCCGCAGGGCGCCCGCGCCATCAAGAACCACGGTGAGCCCGGGAAGGCCGTCAAAGTCTACCGTGTCGTGGTGACAGACGGGGTTGAGGGACCGCGCTCGCTTGTGGCCGAGCGGATCGTGAGCGAGCCCGTCGACGAGGTGGTCCTCCTCGGGACGAAGCGTTCCGCGGGTCGCATTGTCGCGGCGCGCGCCGGAGCGAGTGTTACGCCTCCGCGTGGCGGGACTAAGCTGACGGTTGTCGCCACCGGCTATACGCCGGGCGATCCCGGCGTGGACGATTGGACGGCCACCGGCGCTCGTGCTATTCGAGGCGTCATCGCTGTCGACCCGTCGGTCATCCCGCTTGGAACCCGAGTCTACGTCCCCGGCTACGGCTATGCGGTCGCGGCGGACACAGGTGGCGCCATCAAGGGCAACAAGATCGACCTGTGCTTCGACACGCGCACGGAGGCCCTCAACTGGGGCCGGCGCACCGTGACGATCATCATTCTCCCCTAGAGCGGTCTGTCCGATGCCCTATTCGGCACTCGCCAACCCTGGGGCGACGGCCAAGGTGCTCGCCGAGCATGGCTTGTTCACTCGCAAGTCGCTCGGTCAGCACTTTCTCGTGGATGACAACGTTGTCGGCAAGATTCTCGCTCTCGCGGCGCTCTCTGGCGACGAGCCCGTTTTAGAGGTCGGTCCGGGGATCGGTACTCTCACGGTCGCGTTGTGCCGGTCTGTGGGGACGCTCGTCGCTGTGGAGCGCGACGAACGGCTGTTGCCTGTCCTCGCGGAAGCGATGGCTGGTTGCGAGCGAGTGCGGATCGTCAGGGGAGATGCGGTCCGCGTGCCCATTGACATGCTGGAGACACCGCTCGGACCCCCGGTCGCGCTGGTTGCCAATCTTCCGTACGCGGTCGCAGCGACCGTCGTGCTCCGGTTCTTCGAGGAGCTGCCTTCACTTCGGACTGCGGTGGTGATGGTGCAGTCCGAAGTCGCCGATCGCATGTTTGCGATACCTGGCACCAAGCAGTACGGGGCCTACACGGTCAAGCTCCGGCTACACGCCGAGCCGACTGGACGGTTCTCGGTCTCGCGGACGTGTTTTCTGCCCCCGCCGAGAGTGGACTCTGCTGTAGTGCGACTCGATCGCGTTGGCTCCGGATACCCGGACGAACTCAAGGTAACAGCCGCCCACCTTGCTGACGCCGCGTTCGCACAGCGCCGCAAGACGCTGCGAAACTCGCTGACGTCCGCGCTTGGCGCAGACCCGGAGAGTGTTGACCGTACGCTCTCGGCGGCACGGATCGATGGCGGGAGGCGAGCTGAAACGCTTTCGGTCGAGGAGTTCGTCCAACTAGCTCTTCAGGCAACACGTTGCCGTCTGTTGGCCAATGGCACCACTGCGGAGCTGAACGCCTCGCCGCCGCCCGATCCATAGCCTTGAGATGCTTCCCGAAACCGTTTCGGTCGTTGAGTTTCCAGCCGCTTTGCGCTACACTACTCTTTCGTACAAAGGAGGCGGTGTATGGATGTAGCGCAGCAGACTGAGGTCGTCGGCCGTATCCGAGACGACCTCAAGGGGCTTATGGGTACGAGGATGCGCCTGAAGGCGAACATGGGTCGCTCGAAGATCGTCGAGCGCGAGGGGGTTCTCGAACAGACACACCCAAGTTTGTTCGTCGTCAAAGTCGACGAGAAGCGGGAGCGCACCGCGCGGGTATCCTACAGTTACGTCGACGTCCTTACTGGCACGGTCGAGTTGAGCTGCGTCGAGAGCGGGGAGAGCCTGCTCCCGTGGCTGAACTAGCGGGCCACATCACGCATGGCATCGTCCGGCGCGGAGCATTCGCGGCTCCGCGTCTCGTGTAGTGGAAGGTTTCGATCGTGCCGGGTGACGTCGGCATCGTAGTGGAGGCGCCTGCCAAGGTGAACCTCCATCTGAGCGTGGGGGATGTCAGGCCGGATGGATTCCATGACGTCGAGACGGTGCTCCATGCGCTCGATCTCTGTGACACCGTCACGCTCGAGCGCTCGCGTGGCCTCTCGCTTGTGTGTGATGTTGATCTAGGAATTCCCGCCGAGGCGAATCTCGCTATGCGCGCGGCCGTGGCGCTCGCAACTGTGCTGAACAGGGTGCCCGATGTGCGCATCACGCTAGAGAAGCGAATTCCCGCTGGTGCCGGTCTCGGCGGGGCAAGCACGGACGCCGCGGCGGTGCTAGCCGGCCTTCCCTCACTTTGGGAGGTCGAGGTCTCCGGCGATACGCTCCGTCAGATCGCCGTCGGACTCGGTGCTGACGTGCCGTTCTTTCTGCGTGGAGGTAGTGGGCTGTACTCGGGGCGCGGCGATGTCTTCGTGGAGGAGATCGACGTCCCGGTGCTCGACGTTGCGCTGGTCAAACCGCGGTCGCACGTGTCGACCGCGCGCGCGTACGCAATGTTCGACCGTATCGGCGTGTCGTCCCGCACCGGCGCGGCAACGATCATCGCGGCGTGCCGATCGGGGGACCCGCGAGCGGTTGCGGGCGCGTTGCACAACAACTTGACGGAGGCGGCTGTCGCGCTCGTACCTGAGATAGCCGATGTCATGGCGGTGTGCGATGCTCACCCTGGAGTTCTCGGCTGCCTGCTTTCAGGTAGCGGCTCGGCGGTGTTTGCCGTCTGTGACTCAAGCGAATCAGCTAGTGGCTTGGCAGAGCGCGGTCAGGCTCAAGGTCTTTGGGCGCGTGCGACGCGTTCCCGCGCGGATGTCGTCCGGCGGATAGCGGAAGGGCGTGCGTGACATATGGTCGATGCGGTAGTGCTTGCCGGCGGCGATGGCGCGGTCATCGACCCTGCGTGCCGCTTTAAGGGGCTGCTTCCGATAGCCGGTCGACCGATGGTCGAGTGGGTCGCGGACGCGCTTCTCGCCGCCGAGACTATTCGTGAGGTCGCCGTGGTGGTGCCATCCGCAGAAAACCTTGGCAAGTGGGTCGATGACGTAGGCAAGATCGTCGTGTCTGACGGGTCGTTCGTCGACAACGTGGTCGCTGGACTTGGTGCGTTTAGGGGGGAGCGGCCGGTGTTGCTGGTCACCGGCGACATCCCCGCTATCACTCCGGAAGCGATCGACGATTTTGTGCGATCGAGCCTGGCAACGGGCGCGGATGTGACGTACCCGCTGGTGCGGAAGGAAGACGTCCTCACCCAGTTTCCAGGATCGAAGCGCACCTACATCAGACTTATTGACGGTCCGGTGACCGGGGGGAACATGATGCTCGTCAATCCCGTCTTGTTACTTGCGAACCGTGAGATCGGTGGACGGATCTTCGCGACGCGCAAGAGTCCGGTAGCGATGGCCCACATCATCGGTATACGTTTCGTTGTGAAACTCGTTTTTGGTAGACTGACCGTATCGGAGGTCGAACAGAAGCTCGGGAAGCTCATCGGAGGTACCGGGGCGGCCGTCTACACGGCGTACGCGTCGGTCGGGGCGGACGTCGACAAACGAGAAGACGTGGTGGTCGCCGAGAAGGCTCTTTACGAGCGAACGAGGGACAGGGCGGTCTCCAAAGTGGAATAGGTTGAGTAGCGTCGCTCTTCGCCCCACCGGGGGGAACGATAGGGTGTGAGCGCGCAGAACCCGCACGCGAACGAGGGGGTCACGATGAACATAACAAAGGTCACACTCAGACCTGTCACGATGAACAAGGTATGCGCTATCGCCAGCATCGTCATTGATGATGCGTTTGCGGTTCATGACCTGCGGGTAGTCAACGGCGATAAAGGCGTGTTCGTCGCAATGCCGTCGCGTCGACTTCCCAACGGGGACTTCCGCGATATCTGTCATCCGATCAACGCTGAAGCCAGGGAGCGCATCCAGCAGTCTGTCCTCAGCCAGCTCGAAGCTGAGGGGGGCGTCGAGGCGTTCGCCTCACGGATCGGCCTCCCCGTGGAGGCGTAGCAGGATCGCGTCAACGAACACAGATTTGACCTGAGCCGAAGAGCTACCTACTATCGGTGTGCTCTGGGGCGTAGCCAAGCGGTAAGGCAGAGGACTTTGGATCCTCGACTCGTAGGTTCGAATCCTACCGCCCCAGCCACATCGATTACCTCATCCGGGATAGTGAAGTCCGCGGATAGACAAGGAGCGCACGCGATGGGCGCGACCGCACTCGTCCTCGCAGCCGGCGAGGGCACGAGAATGAAGTCGGACCTCCCCAAGGTGGCCCACAGCATCCTCGGCATTCCGATGGTGGGCTTCGTCGTAGACGCAGCTCGCGACGCAGGTTGCGAGCGAGTCGTGGTGATCACCGGACACGGTGCGGACCTCGTGGAGTCCCTGTTGAGCGGCGTCGAGTTCGCTCGGCAGGACCGGCGGCTCGGTACCGGCCACGCGGTGATGTGCGCCCAGGAAACGCTCATCCCGGTGCGTGGCTCGCTAGTCGTCCTGTCAGGGGACACTCCGCTTGTGAGGCCGCAGACTATCGCGGCGCTCATCGCACAGCGAGAGCGTCATGGAGCGGGCGCTGCGGTTCTCACCGCGCTCATGCCAGACCCGGCAGGGTACGGCAGGATCGTGCGCGATGAAGCCGGGGAAGTCACGGCGATCATCGAGCAGAAGGAGTGCACGCCTGAGCAGGCTAAGATAACCGAGGTCAACACGGGGACGTACTGTTTCGATGCGGAAGATCTCTTTGGGCGCATCGATCGGCTGACCGCCGACAACGCACAAGCCGAGTTCTACCTGACCGACATGATCGCGCTGATGCACGCCGAAGGTCTCGGGGTGGTGCCGCTCGTCGCAGACGACGCACGAGAGACACTCGGTGTGAACTCGCGGATACAACTTGCCGAGGCTTCTTCTGTCCTTCAGGAGCGCATCAACGCGCGCCACATGTTGGCCGGGGTGACAATGATCGATCCCCGGCTCGTGTGGATTGGTCCGCACGTCGAGATGGGACGCGACGTGGTGATCGAGCCGATGACGTTTGTGCTCGGCTCATCGACAGTTGGCGACAGAACCGTTCTTGGTCCCAACACGAGGATCACCGACTCGAAGATTGGCGCTGACGCCGTGGTCGACTCATCGGTCGTACTGGAAGCGGCGGTGGGACCGCACGCCCGTGTGGGCCCGGTCGCGTACTTACGGCCTGGGACCGTGCTCGCGGATGGCGCGAAGGCGGGTACGTGTGTCGAGATAAAGAACTCGACGATAGGGGAAGGTTCCAAAGTGCCGCACCTCTCGTATATCGGCGATGCCGAGATCGGTCGTAAGGTCAACGTGGGAGCGGGAACCATCACGTGCAACTACGATGGTGCGAGAAAGCATCGGACCACAATTAAGGACGGGGCGTTCATCGGCTCTGATACCATGCTGGTGGCGCCAGTGACGATCGGTGAGGGTGCGGTCACCGCTGCGGCGAGTGCGATATCGCACGACGTCCCGCCCGGATCGCTCGCGATTGAGCGGTGCGAGCAGCGAGTTGTGGAGGGATGGGTGGCACGGCGCACTGTCGGAGATCATCGGACGAAGGGCGAGTGATGTCGGATTCCGGCAAGCGCATGATGGTGTTTAGCGGCACGTCGAATCGTGGCCTGTCCGAGGGGGTCGCTCGGCATCTTGGTGTAGAGCTTGGCAACGTCAAGATATCGAAGTTCGCCAATGGTGAGATTTACGTAAGGTTTCTTGAGAGCGTGCGCGGCGCCGATGTGTTCCTTTTGCACTCAGCGTGCGAGCCGGTAAACGACGCCATCATGGAGTTGCTTATCATGGCGGATGCCGCGAAACGCGCGAGCTCCCGCAGTATCACCGCGGTGATCAGCCACTATGGATACGCCCGCCAGGACAAGAAGTCGGCCGCGCGTGAGCCGATCACGGCAAAGCTGATAGCGGACCTCATGACGGTTTCCGGAGTCGACAAGGTCATCGCGATGGACTTGCATCAAGGGCAGATCCAAGGATTTTTTGACCAGCCTGTCAACCACCTCACGGCTCTGCCAATCCTTGCGGATTACTTCGAGAGTCTGCCGCTTGAGGAGGTGTGTGTCGTCTCCCCGGATGTCGGGCGGGTCAAGGTGGCCAAGAAGTTCGCCGACATGCTTGGGGCGAGTCTGGCGATCATGCACAAGGGCCGCCCAGATCACAACGTCGCGGAAATCACCCACGTCATCGGCGAGGTGGACGGCCGGACCTGCATCATCATCGACGACATGGTCGACACGGGCGGCTCGGTGACCGAGGGGGCCAGGAGCCTCATCAACAAGGGCGCGAAGATGGTCTACGTCACAGCGACTCACGGAGTGTTTTCCCCGCCAGCGTACGAGCGCATCAAGTCGTCTCCGATTACCGAGGTCGTGGTGACAAACACGCTTGCCGTCCCCGATGCGCAGCTCGGTGGCAAGATACGGGTGTTGAGCGTCGCGCCTCTTATCGCGCACGCGATCCAAAACGTGTACAACGACGAATCGGTGTCCGAGCTGTTCGACCCCGATTTCCAGCTCTGACGCGACACATCACAACCGCCCATCTTACCGAAGGAGCGATGTCAACATGACCGAGACGACCGCGATCACGGCACACCGGCGAGAGGTGATCGGAAAAGCGAACCGCCGCATGGTTTCTGTCGGCCAGATTCCCGCGGTGCTGTACGGAGCCGGGCGAGAGACGCTTTCCATCGCGCTCGACCGGCACGCCTTCGAACTCATGATGGCGCACCACGGCGCGGGCGCGACCCTCGTGTCCATAGCGATCGAGGGCGAGGCGAAACGGATCAACGCGATGATCCGTGAAGTGCAGACGAGCCCGGTCAAGGGCACGATCCTGCACGTCGATTTCCAGGTGATCCGGATGGATCAGGTTCTCAACGTTGCCGTGCCACTGCGCTTCGTAGGCGACGCTGAGGGAGTGAAGGCGGGCGGAATCTTCATGCAGAGCGTACGTGAAGTCACAGTAGAAGCTCTCCCGGCCGATCTGCCCGACTCGCTTGACGTCGACATCTCGGCGTTGGAGATAGGCCACACGTTGACCGTGGCCGACGTAGTCGCTATTGCCCACGTTACGATCCTAGACGATCCGGAGACGGTCGTATGCTCGATCACGACTCCGGTCGCGGAGCCAACTCTGGAAGAGCTCTCAGCAGTTGGCGAGGCCGCCGAGCCGACCCTTGTCGGCAAGGAGCGGTCGGGCGAGGAGTAGGGTCGCATGACGTGGCTTGTCGCGGGACTCGGCAATCCGGGGCCGCGTTACGAGGCGACCCGGCACAACGCCGGATTTATGGTCATCGACCACCTCGCCGAGGAGTTGGGTGGCGCGTACTGGAAGGACCTTGGCGGCGCGAAGATCGTGGAGACGCGGCTCGGCGGCGATACGGTCGTTCTCGCGCTTCCTCAGACGTTCATGAATGTCTCGGGCGCTTCAGTTGCGCGTCTCGCCGCACACTACGACGTTCCAGTTGAGCGGATCATCGCGGTTCACGACGACATCGACCTGCCGCCCGCGACGGTCCGGGCCAAGCGGGGTGGCGGTCACGGCGGACACAATGGTCTGCGCTCGCTGCACGCGAAGCTCGGCAGTGGCGATTACCTGCGGGTGCGTGTGGGAGTGGGACGTCCGCCGGGCAGGCAGGATCCCGCTGACTACGTGCTCGAACCGCTCGGGCGTCAGGCGGCAGAAGACCTCGGAGCGGCGGTTCTGCGCGGGCAGGCCATGGTCGTCCACATCATCGAGCACGGCGTCGATTCTGCGATGAACGAGTTCAACGTACGCGAGATGGGGGCGGAGTGATTCGCGGAGTAGGGCCGCGCGCATCATTCCGCGCGTGGCGAGCCGTCACCACGTGTCGCTAACGGAGGAAGGGCATCGGGTCCGTCGATGCGCCGTTGATGCGAACCTCGAAGTGCAGGTGCGGTCCGGTCGAGTAGCCGGTTGAGCCGACGAGCGCGATGCGCTGGCCTTTCGTGACCCTCTCTCCGCTGGACACCACGAAGCTCCCGTCGAGGATATGCGTGTAGACCGTCGTGACACCGTCGCCATGGTCGATAACGATCATGTTCCCGTATCCGCCGTTCCATCCGTACTGAGCCCGCACCACTGTTCCGTCTCCCGCAGCCACGATTGTGCTGTCGCCTCGGCTAATGTCGATCCCATGGTGGAAACGTCGCGTGCCAAAAATCGGGTGCGTGCGCCAGCCGTAGGGGGATGTGAGCGAGCCGCCGGGTACCGGCCACGCCATCACGCCCTGGTACTGCCCGCTTCCTGAAGAGGCCTGGGCGCGCAACTCCGCCTCAAGCCGACGGGCGGTAGCTTCTTCCTCTTCGGCTTGGGCGCGGAGCCGCTCGGCATCGTCCTCGCTCGCCTCCATGAGGGCGGTCTTCTCGTTTTGCGCGGTCTGTTGACGCTTGAGGGCGGACTGGTGCTGGGAGCGAAGGTCTTTGAGGCTCTTTTCGACCGCCGCAGCCTCCGCGCGCTTCAAAGTAACGGTTTCGCGGGCACGGTCGAGCTCCGCTCGCTGCATCGTGAGCCGTTCATTGGTGTCGGCAAGCTGCACGGTAATGTCGTGATTCGCCGAGATGACCCGTTGGACGAGCGTCGTCCGTGTGATGAGGTCGCTGATCGTATCGGAGTCGAGCAGCAGATCGAGAAAGAACCATGTGCCCTGTTTGTACGATGCCGTTATTCGGGCGTTGAGCAGCTCTTGTTGACGTTCAAGCTCGGCGACCGTCTTTTCAATTTCTTCTTCCTTTTTCGAGATCTGTGTGCGGAGCGTCTCGAGCTCGGCTTGCAGACGCGCAGTGCGTCCCGTGGCTTCGGTGATCCTGGGCTCGATATCCGCGACCTCGCCTTGCAGATCCCGAATGACCTCATCGAGTGCACGCGCCTCCGTGCGGTACTGCTCGGCGGAGTCCGCGGCCTGGCGGGCAGCTTCGCGCGCCTCGGCAGCACGGCGCAGTGAAGCGTCGATGTCGGCGCGTGATGTTGCTACGGAAGGGGGTGCGCCTGTGAAGGTGAAGGCGATGATCAGAAAAGATGCGACATATGCGCGGATGAGATGCATATCGTGGTACCTCCGGTGGGCGGTGCTATATCGAGTCGACGGGTCGCCCCGGAAGGCGCAGTTCTCATACAGATGATATCAGGCGTGGCGGGTATACACCAAACGTGGGGCTACCAGCCCCGCGCACATGTGGTCACCGGCTTTCCGCCACGTGGTGGCCGCGTTGTGATGGGAGCACGGCTTGAGACGAAGGGATGATCCGTATGTCTGACCAGATCCCTGTGGCACCTCCCGCGCCTCCACCACCTCCTCCGCCGATCTCGGCGGTCTCAGGTGATCAGGACAGCACAACAAGGATCCTTGCCGCGCTCAGTTACATTTTCGGGATCGTGGCGATCATCGTGTTGCTGATCGAGCCCTACAAAAACCAGCGATTCTCGAAGTTCCACGCGATACAGGCGCTCGGACTGTGGGTGGCGGGATTCGCGCTGAATCTCATGAGCATCGTGCCCCTGATCGGCTGGATTATCGCGGTAGTCGGTGGCTTGACGGTGTTCGTGCTCGCCGTCATCTCTGCCATCAACGCGTTTCAGGGCAAGTGGTACGAGGTGCCGATCGTGCACGGTGTGGTGAAAGGGTACATCGATCGCTAAGGAGGCGGCGGGAGCGTGTTCCCGGCGTCTTGTGCAACCGGCACGATCTGATAGGTGCGGTCATCCGGGCCGGGCACAATATGTGTCCGGCCCCCCGCATCCACCACCACGAGTCCGAGACCGTGCTCCTCGGCGTAGCGCAGGGCGAAGGCCGGGCCCGCCACGAACAGCGCGGTCGAGAGGATGTCAGAGTCGAGGCCATCGATGTCGCCAACCACCGTCAGCGAACGGAACCCAAACGTCGGCTTGCCGGTAGCCGGGTCGAGGATGTGGTGGTAGCGCACTCCGCTTCGCTCGAAGAAGCGCTGGTAGTCACCGGATGTCGAGACCGTGATGTCGCCGGTCGCTTCGACGGTGGCGATAAACTTCTCCGGTTCGCGCGGATCCTCAATGCCGATGCGCCAAGGTTCGCCGTCCGGTTTCGAGCCGATGGCGAGAGTCGTCGATCCGGACGCGATGAGCGCCGCGCTCACGCCGCCTGAGTCGCGAAGCGCGCCAGCGGCCTCGTCAAGCGCGACTCCCTTCGCCGCGCCTCCGAAGTCGTAGCGCGCGTCGGCGAGGGCGGCGGCGAGCTGCGCTTCGTGTGGCACGTGGCCCCCGTCCTCAAACCGCCACAGCTGCGTGGCCGCCCACAATTGCGGAGAGAACCACTCGCGCATCTCAAGGGCGCATATGGCGTCAAGTATCCTTTGCGCCCGGGCAGGAAGCGGTTCGGTCTGTGGCTGCGGCGATGCGTTAATGCGTGCGATCGCGGACTCCGGGTCATGGGCGTCGAGTTCCGCTTCGGCCGCCGACATCGCGGCAAACGCATTGTCTATCGCCCGCGTGACCGCGCCTTCCGGGTCCGTTTCAGAGCCGTACGCGGTGACCGAGACTACCGTGCCGAGGGCTTCTCGGCTTGAGACGACGGAGTTCGCCGGGCGATCGGCGCATCCCGTAAGTGTGGCAGGTGCGGAGACGGCCACCACAAGTGCGAGCGCTGTAGCGAGAGGCTTGTGGGTGAGCCGGTACACACTACCTCCCTCGGCGGCGCGGTAAATGAGTATACTGTGTCGCACCGTCAACAGCCCGGAGGACAGATGTTTCCGATTGTACACACCCGTCAGCTCTCCGACGCCGTCTTCGAGATGGGTGTCGAGGCGCCGCGCATTGCGGCGAAGGCCCGCGCGGGACAGTTCCTCATCCTGCGAGTCGACGAGTCCGGCGAGCGTATCCCTCTGACGTTCTCGGACTGGTCAGCTAGGGAGGGCTGGATACGCTTCATCTTTATGCAGGTTGGCAAGACCACGCACAAGCTCTCGCACCTCGGTGTTGGCGATGTGCTCGCTGACGTGGTCGGGCCGCTCGGCGTGCCGACGCACACCGAAGGGCTCGGGCGCGTGGCCGTGGTTGGCGGCGGTGTTGGAGCGGCGGTCGCCTACCCCGTCGCGCGCGCGATGGCTGACGCCGGCGCCGATGTCACGGTGATCCTTGGCGCGCGGACCGAAAGACTGCTTATTTTGCGCGAGGAGTTCGAGGCGCTGCCCGTCCGGTTGATTGTCTGTACGGACGATGGCTCGGTGGGAGCAAGAGAGCTTGTGACCGCTCCGCTCAAGCGCCTCTGCGAGGCGGGCGCGATCGACAGCGCGATGGCCATCGGCCCCGCGGTCATGATGAAGTTCTGCGCCGAGACCACGCGCGAGTATGGCATTCCAACGGTCGTGTCGCTCAACCCGATCATGGTCGACGGCACGGGCATGTGCGGAGCGTGCCGCGTGACGGTGGACGGCGAGACGAGGTTTGGATGTGTCGATGGCCCGGACTTCGACGGGCACGCCGTAGATTTCGAGGAACTCATGAGCCGCCAGCGCGTCTACGCCGAAGAGGAGCGCGAGGCGGACGCCGAGTATGCGCGGGGGTGCTCATGCCACACATAGAGCCCGGGGCCGAGAAACCCCGCCACCGCCCTTCCCGCGCACCGCGAACCCCCATGCCGGAGCGCGACGCGACCGTACGTGGCCGCGATTTCGACGAGGTGGCGCTCGGGTACACCGAGCGGATGGCTATTGCGGAGGCTGAGCGGTGCATTCAGTGCAAGAACGCCACGTGTATCCTCGGCTGCCCGGTCAACATCGACATCAAGTCGTTCATCGGACATATGATCGACCGGGACTACCCAGCGGCCGTTGCTGTCCTGAAGGAGCGAAACGCGCTTCCGGCCATCTGCGGTCGCGTTTGCCCGCAGGAGGAGCAGTGTGAGGTACAGTGCGTGCTCGCGCGCAGGGGAGAGCCGGTGGCGATCGGCCGTCTCGAGCGCTGGCTTGGCGACTACGATCTCGCGTGCGAGCTCGAGCACCGGTGCGTGCCCGAGGTAGCGCCTGCGACCGGGATGCGCGCTGCGATCGTCGGCTCGGGTCCGGCAGGCCTCGCGTGCGCCGGCGAGCTAGTCCGCCTCGGCCATTCAGTCACGATCTTCGAGTCGCTACACGCGACCGGCGGCGTGCTCACCTACGGAATACCTGAGTTTCGGCTTCCCAAGTCGATCGTCGAGGTGGAGATCGAGATGCTCACCCGGATGGGGGTCGAGATCGTGACCGACGCTGTTATCGGGGCGACGTACACGCTCGATGAGCTCCTCGGCGAGGAAGGCTTTGACACCGTGTTCATCGGCGCGGGGGCCGGCTTGCCGGTGTTCCTTGGCATCCCTGGAGAGAACTTGAACGGGGTGTACTCGGCCAATGAATATCTCACGAGGGTGAACCTCATGCGCGCCTACGAGTTCCCACACGCCGACACGCCTGTCGCACGCGGGCGCAAGGTCGCGGTGGTGGGCGGCGGGAACGTCGCGATGGATGCGGCACGCACCGCGCTGCGTCTCGGGGCCGAGGAGGTCTTCCTCGTTTACCGGCGCACCGAAGACGAGATGCCGGCGCGCCGCGAAGAGGTCCATCACGCTGCCGAGGAAGGCGTTGCGTTCAAGATGTTGTGCTCCCCGGTAGAGATTCTGGGACGTGACGGGTTTGTGACCGGGCTAGTGGCGAATCGGATGGAACTCGGTGAGCCGGATGCGAGCGGCCGTCGCGCGCCTCTGTGCGTGCTCGATAGCGAGTTCGAGATCGAGTGCGACACGGTCATCATCGCCGTGGGAACGAGGGCTAATCCGCTCCTCAAGCAGGCTGCGCCGACCCTTGAGCTCTCTAAGTGGGGCTACATCGTGACCGATGACGATGGCGCGACCAACCTGCCGGGTGTGTACGCGGGCGGCGACATCGTTACGGGAGCGGCGACGGTCATCGAGGCGATGGGCGCGGGCAAGCGCGCGGCGGGGGCGATGGACAGGTGGCTTGAGGGGCGCGTGTGAGTGTTCAGCGGGCCGCGTGAGCGGTGCGCGTCCTCGAAGCTGCTACGGTGCGCGTGGTTTGTGGGGTGATGAGGACGATGGTGGTGCGCTCGCTTGCGCCATGAGAATCCCGTGAGACGTACGCGGCCGCACTGCGCTCGGTGAGAATGAGCATGAGGACATATCCGAGAGCGAACGTGCCGTAGACCACGATGCCTATGAGCGTCTCCATGGTGCTCCCTCGTTCGGAAGTATTCACCTTTCATCCGTGCTATCGGACCGCTAGGCGGTAATGATGAGCCGTTTGCGACAGAAGGTAACCGTTTAGCAGGGACGAACGGTCTGAACCGATACTTGCTGTGCTCCTAGCCCCCGCGTTCGAGCACATGCGATGCGACCTTCTCAGGCCTACTTGCAGCGTACCGGTCGGCTGGTAGGAGTGGGTATCCATCGCGGGTATGAGTTCGGGTATGAGTGCGGGTTGAGTGTCGTGCTGACTACAAGGAGGCCAGGGCGGTGGCGAGGGTAGTGGAGCGCTATACTGTCGCACAGTAAGAAGGAGCGGTTGCCGCGGTGCCGGGGCAGCCCATGTGTGACGGGAGGACTCAGTGGAGCCGCTCATCTCGGTCGTCATCCCCATGCACGATGAAGCGGAAAATGCGATCGAGACGCTTACGGCGGTCGGGACAGCTCTGGTCGAGCGCGGGTGGACCTACGAACTCATCCCCGTCGATGACGGCAGTAACGACGACACAGGCGCGATTCTGAAGGTCGCGGGAGCGGCTGACCACTGCATCCGCCCGATCTCGTATCGTGTGAATCGCGGGCGAGGGTATGCGTTGCGGCAGGGGTTCGAACGAGCGCGCGGGGAGATCGTCGCGTCGATCGACGCGGACCTGAGCTACACCGTCGATCACCTCGTCCGCATGGTCGACACGCTCCTCGGCGATCCCGAGGCCGACATCGTGCTGGCGTCGCCGTATATGCCAGGCGGTGCGGTCGAGGGGGTTCCCTTCGCTCGGCTCGCGTTCTCCCGCGTTGGAAACGCCGTGCTGCGTCAGGCGCTTCCCGAGCGGGTCTATACGAGTACCGGGATTGTGCGCGCGTACCGCAGGGATGCCGTTCGCGCGTTGAATCTTGCTTCTGACGGCAAAGAGATACACCTTGAGATCCTCTCCGAGGCGATGGCGCTCGGTTACCGGATCGTCGAGATGCCCGCGACCCTCAGGGCTCGCAAGAAGGGGCGATCAAAGTTTCGTCCCAAGGCGACAGTCGCGAGCCATCTGTTCTTTAGCGTGCTTGCTCGGCCAGCTACTCTCTTTGGCGTCTTCGGGATACTGCTCCTCTTGGCAGCTGTGGCGGTCGGGTCGTTCCTCCTCGGCGTGTTTCTGTCCGGGGACCTGAACCCGGAGCGTCCGCTCATGACCTTGATGGTGCTTCTCCTTCTGGGTGGTGCGGGAGCACTCGGGTTTGCGATACTTGCCTCCCAGCTGCTCGAGTTGCGGCGCTCCATCACTCGTCTTCAGGCGGAGGTTCTTCGATTGCGGGGATCGAACGAAGGGATTCCGTAGCATGGCTCAGCGCGAAGGAAGCCGAGGATAGCGTGCGTGTTAGCGATGATCGCAGTCGTGCGCGTACGCAGAGATGAGCGGTTCTAGAGTGTTTTCCCATGTGAACCTCGCCGCTTGTCGAATCCCGTAGGCAGAGACTTCCTTCGCGAGTTTGGGATCTGACAGCAGGGATTCTACGCGCATGGCGAGGGCGTCGATATCTCCCGGCGCGAAGAGGGCTTCGGGATGTACGAACTCGGGAATGGCTCCGACGGCGGCTCCGATGACGGGTGATCCAACCGCCGAGGCTTCGAGGGCCACAAGCGAGAATCCTTCAGCGTGCGATGGCACAACGACGATGTCGCTTGTTCTCATGAGGGCCAGCACGTCACTGTGGGGTAGACGTCCGGTGAAAACCGTGCGCCGAGCGAGTCCGAGTGCGGCAGCTTGCTGGGCGCGTTCCTCTATGCCGCAATCGCCCACCATCGTCAGCGATACAGGACGAACCCTGGGATCGGCAAGTGCGACGAGCAGATCGGATGCACCCTTCTCGACCGTCATTCGGCCGACGAAAAGGACATGCGGAAGTAGCCGTGGCTCAGGTGATGGGCGTTTTAGGGAATCAAACACGGCAGCGTCGATTCCGTCGTGCACCACATGGATGCACATAGGCGGTGCTCCCGGAAGTGAGCGCACATCGTGAGCGATCGCTTCCGAAACACAGATGAGAGGCTCGCACCTGCGCAAAGCGGCGAGGGTTACCATCCGCCAGAAGACGGACTTGTGGGCAAGAGAGATATCGCTTCCACGCATCGTGAGCGCAGTGCGGATTCGAGGAGCGGCCACTGAGCACACGAGTCCTGTCGGTGCCCACTGCGCATGCAGGATGTCGCTGTCGCGAGCGGCACGGCGAGCGGCACGAGCCAAACCCGCGACAAAGAATGGCGCCGTCAGCCAGAGGGCGGGAGCTCGGCGGAGAGCGCCCGGAATCCCGGTTTCTGAGTAGGCGAGACGCTCCCACCGTTGTGGCAGGTAGCGAAAACGGTTGACCTCAACGCCATCCATCTCCTCGACAACCGGCAAGCCCGGTGCGTGCGGGGCATGCACGCTGACGTTCACGGATTTCCTGACCAGGTGTATGGCCAGCTGGTGAACGATCCTTCCGGTAAAGTCCCCTGAATTGCGTGGGAACACTGTTGTGACCAGTGCGACACTCAGCGGTTCCCCGTTGTATGCACGATTCATTCTTCCGTCGGCGACCGGTGATGCTCTTGTTAGAATCAGTGCGGCTCCCACCAATGCTGGCGTGAGCACCATCCCCAAGTGAACGATGGCTATCTGGGTCGCGGCTTGATCGTCCACTCCCAGACCGACAAGCACGGCGACTAGCGTGAATTGACTGAGGCCCAATCCGGCAAGTGAAATTGGGAGGAGATTCGCAAGCGTCATGATCGCGCCGCTCATGATCGTGTGCGCGATCGGGATATCTGAGCCCAGTGAGTGCGCGACCGTGTGGATAGCGGCAAACGACACCAGCCATCCCAGTACGGAGATCGCGACAACCCCCACAAGGCGACTCGGGCGCACGTGCGTAGCCTCCGCGATCATGCGCGGCGTCACATCAGCCTGCATGCTTCCCACGGCTCTGATGGCGAGGCGCCACGGCACCACAGAGGGCTTGATAATCGGGATCAACGCCACTATACCTAGCAGGATCGCCAGCGCTCCGACGAGATGAAGACCGCTAGCGAACGCCGAAGGAGCCGCTACGACAGCGAGGGCAGGAAGCGAAGTAAGCTTGTCGATCATCGTCGCCGGAACCAGGTACTCGGGCTTGCCATGCGTTCGGCACGCGAAGTGAGCTTTGACAAGCTCACCGGTACCACTTGGCATCACGAGGGAAGCGGCACTGCCTATGAGGGTGAGGGCAAGTGAATCTGAGCTCGATATGAGTCTCCTGGAACGATTCACGACAAGCGCATAACTCACCGACCGCAACATCACCGCCAGCCAGAATACGGCCAGAGCTAACAGTAGCTCGATGAGACTCGTTTGTCTGATCGCGTGACTAAAAGAGCCCCAGTCGACGCGCGAGACGAGGACCGAGACCAAGAGCATCGAGACTGCGGCTCGCGTCATAAACACGGCGATGTCGCGCGTCCTCGACGGGTTCTCGATGTCCGTCATCTCGACTCCAGCGCGTGAGAGAACACCGCTTGTACCAGCTCTTGTTGAAATGGATCCTGGTTCACCGCGGCATGCCAGACCAGGTTGTAGCCTATGAAGTAGACGCGTCCTTCGCCCACGGTCAACATGCTTACAAGTGGTTTGCCGTCAGCGGTCGCCAACACCTCGGGGGAGTATGAGCTAGGAAGTGGCTCATAGGCCGCTCCATACCAAGCACCTCCGGCCTCATCGACGAATTGAATCGAGGCACCCAACGTCGCAGAGTCTTCAACGGCTAGCGAAGGCAAAATCCGCACTCTCGCCTCTCTCGCCAGAGCTTCGCGTCTGACGGTCATGCCAAAGATGGCTGTGTCCCTGATCTGATACGACAGATCGCCCAGGTTGCCGGAAGCGTCGAGGATGAGCGTCCCGCCGTCCTCCACGTATTCGCGGAGGATTTGCTCACCACGTGCGCGGTCACGCCACTTCACTCCGAAGAGAGCTACGACATCGTATTCCTGCAGCTCGGTGAGGGTCGGGTCGTCTATAAACGCCGTGCCTTCCCATCCGTAGCGCCCCATGTCGAAATCGAGGTAGTACCGGTATTCCGTGAGTTCTTCAAGATAGCGCTCCCATCCCACGCCAAGGTAGAGGATCCTTGGTCGTGACGGCGCGGAATCTTGTGTGCGTTTTAGCACGCGAACCGTGTCGACCCCTTCGACCTCGACTCTTCGTATCTCAGAGAATCCAGCGAAGTCTTGGCCCTTAAGGGTTACGTAGTAGTCCGCTGCGGATTTGTCGAGCTGATGCCGGAAAGCGTCCGGATCTCTGAAAAAGGGCATCGCACGCGCTGGGAGCCTTCCATCCCATGCTGTCATCGGCCACAGATCGGAGTAGATGACACTCCCCTCATTCGCCCCCGAAGCGAGCAACGACTCCGCAGTGGAGCGTGATGCCGCTACATATGGGTTCGGGGATTCGGGGATCCGCTGCATGACGACGGCAAGCGAGATGCATGACACGCTCACAAGCAAGACGGTGGTTGCGGTACCGAGCGCTCGAGATGAACGTTCGCCCAACGACCCTAAGATCCGTCCTGACTCCCCGGTGAGATTATGTATACCGCGGTGCCAGCCGAGGATGGTCAGGAAGATGATCGTGGGTGCCATCATTATAAAGTATCGAGAAACCTGGATGTTCTGATGGCCATGGAAATCCAGATAGCACAGTAGCCATGTAAGCAGAGTAGCGTCGAGTGCACCAGCACTGGAAACGCGCCCGTCTTCGGCGCGCGGTCCCAGCTGACTCCAGACCGCAATGACGGCTATGACGATACTCACCTGCCGTGGAATCAGACCCGCATCGAGAACCTGCGCCAAGACTGCCGACGTGACGCCGAGGACGGCGATCATCAAGGGGGCGATTCTTAGCGGACTTCTCCGGAAGTACGTTGAGACCGAGGTCAACAGCCCCACCGCCCCTCCGAGGAGGACCAGGACCGGTATCAGGGTGACGGAATCATGGCCGAGGAACCGAGTCACGTTCTCCGCGTACCAGACGGCGTTTGCCGCCGCGGGCTCGCCGACGCCTGGGGCGCTCACGGACTCAGCCACCTGAAACGCGATCGCGAACGGGAAGAGGCTGTCACCGAAGCGTGATGCGTAAAACAGTCCCGCAGGCAGATACGTCACCACGGCGACACCGATAGCATGGGTCAGCATGCGCGCCTGAACGAAAGGACGCCACCTTAGCATCAGCCATGCGAAGGCGGGAATGGCAACAAGTATGGCCGTGTACCGAGTCATCACAGCGATCACGTATAACGCCGCCGCAATAAGGTAGTAACGTGGATCGTCGTCGGCCGCACGAATGAGAGCCAGTAGCATCCACAGCCCGATGGCCACAGAGGGAAAATCCGTATAGCCGCTGCCTAGATACTCCCAGAGAGGGGTCACGGACAGGACCATCGGGACCACCGCGATGGCGATTTTGCTATCTGTGCGGCGTCTCACGAGGAGATACAGCGCTACCACTCCCGATATCGAGAGCGCGCCATCGATCCACTGGATGACCGATTCATGCATTGGTGCACCGAGGCTAAACGCGAGCGCGGTAAGCAGCGACAAGAAGGGGGGTCGATGAAGTTCAGAGTACCCAAAGCCCGACTGTGCGAACTCCGCCGCGTTACAGAGGAACGCATACGTGTCCCACCCTGGCCCAGACAAGATCGCATGAGGGAGCCTGTAGGCTACGACCATCGTCGTGATCGCAAAGACCAGTCCTACCTGGAACAACGCCGCGCGTCGGTGCTGCTTGGGGACGACGGCAGTTCCTCCCACCCTCATCTTATGCCGATCGCTTCCACAGTGCCTCAAGACGCCCAGCCAGTACGATGACGGTGACCAGAAGCGGACCCAGCACGGAGAGCGTCACTCTGCCCATGCGCAGTACCGCGGTGGTAAGCGAGCTGGCCACCATCGTGACGAACTCGATCGAGCGCACACGCATGAGACGAAGTCCGTCCTGCATTCCGCCAACCGGTCCTTGGATGGTCCATTGTGGCTCCTCCATGAGAGTGACGAGGAAGCCCGAAAAACGGAAGTGAAACACGATGAATCTGAAGAGAGGCAAGAACAGCAGCGTCCACCCGCACTGTTCGATGCGTCCGCGCGTATGCTCGTCGGACATTGCGAACACGGTTGTGGTGTTGACGGCCTCGATCGCAACGTAGAACGCGTACATCCCTGCGAGCGCCATGCCGATGACACTCCAGGAGTACCCAAACATCGGAAAGAAGAGGATGAGTGGTGCCCAGATGAGTCGCGGGAACGCGAGCGTGTGGTCGAGCAAGAGCGTCTTCGGGAGAGAGCGTCGCGAGAAGGCACCATGCTTGTGCGTGCCAATGATCTCCTCGTGCAAACCGCAGACCTCGAGTTGGCCGCGCGTCCAACGGGCGCGTTGCGCGTACAGTTCGTCCCAGGTCACCACTGGTTCCAGGTAGATCTTCGCGTCCTCGGCAAAGCCAATGGTGACGTTGTTTCGATGAAGTGCGAACGTCAGGCACGTGTCCTCTGAGACTGTGGTGTTCGAGTAGCATGGTCCGCAGGGGAGAATGTCGCGCCGGAACGCCGAGCACGCGCCCGCGAGTGTGAACATGGTTCCGGTGAGCGCTTGTGCCCGGCGGCCGAGGTCAAAAGAAGATAGAAACTCCAGGAACTGCGCCTTTGCGAGGAATCGTTCCATCGCCGTCAGAGTGCGGGGCACTATGTGGCCCTCTTCGTCGAGCACCAGACGGCCGTGTTCATCACGAGACTCGAGAACGTCCCAGTCTATTTCGATGCTTCCTGTCAGTGCGCCGAGCTTCGGATCGCGCACGAACGCCGCCGCGATATTGCGTATCGCCATCGGATGGAGCACGACGTCGCTATCGATGTTGATGACTATCTCTCCCGAGCTCGCGTCGATGCCCGCGTTGAGCGCTTCGGACTTGCCGCCGCGCTGGCGCCGGATAAGGGTGATGGTGCCGCGGAATGGGCCCACTCGGATAGCTCGCCCGCGCAGGCGGAACGCGTCACCGTTCTCGGTGCTTCCGCCGTTGGCGTGGTGCTCTACCCGTTCCGGCGTGCCGTCGTCACTTCCATCATCAACGACGATGACCTCGAACTTCTCGTGCGGGTAGGCCTGTGCTTTGATCGAGGTTAGGCAACGGTCAATGACAGCGGCTTCGTTGTACGCCGGGACGATCAGCGAGACTGTCGGCAACTCGTCGTCGGGCACTTCTCGGCGGCGGGCAAGACCTCGTTCACGTGTCTTGACCACCACCAAGCGGCTAACGGCGTCCACCCCGTCGATGAGCACCGGCGTTATCAGCCACACGCCCCAGACGAGCATGAACACTAGGAGGCTGTCCATCATGCCTCCTTGAGGTTGCCTGAGACGATCGTGATCGTCGGCCGCGTCACAAGGAACCAGTAGATCGCCACGGTGGCGGCGAAGAAGAACAACCGTCCAAACACGGCGTGCGCCGGATACACCCACGAGGTGCCGAGTGCGTTGATGATGCCCACGATTAGCAGGATGCGCAGGAGATTGACCACCCACGTCGCGGCCACGCCCGCGAGCACCATCCAGAGCTTGTTCCCCGGCCGGAACGCTGGGTAGAACGCCACAAGCGCGGTGAACGCGAGCGTCTCGAGCAGAGCCGAGCACTCGATGCCGATGTCGAAGATCGCCCAACCCGTGTGGTTTGGGATGGCGAGTCCCGAGGTGCCGAGATGGGAGAGTTCGATTCCGAGCAGTCCCGCAAGGGCGATCACCTGCTGTGCCTGTGCGTACTCCACAGCGGTGTCGAGTCCGAAGGTTCGAAGTGCAGAGATGCCGAGTAGCACGAAGCCGAGTGCGCCCGTGATGTAGAAGACCAGCCAGTGACGAGTGCTCCAGAGCCGCCAGGTGAGCAGCGCCCACACGGCGGTCGCGAACAGGAGCATGTAGGGCGACATGATCATGGCGCACTTGCCTTCGCGAGCGCCGGTGTCATCCGGTGCCGGGAGTGCCACATGAAGACGACTCCGATGAGCAACGTGAGAGCGAAAAGGGGCCAGCCCAGTGCGGGAATCGAGTAGAACTCTGTCGTCCGGGTGTCGATCAGCATGCCCGACGTGGTCCTCCACGTGGCTGTGACCCGGTAGGTTCCTTGGTTGGGAAATCCAGTGTTGGAGATAGCCCAGGGCTGCGGCTCGGTCCACGTGGCACCGGCAGGCACCGTGATGCCGGTTGTCGTGCGCGTGCTCACTGGCGCCGAGCCGTCGTAGACACGACTCGCGCCAGAGGAGTCGATGAAGAGGTCTCCAGCTCCGAACACGCCGTTTCCGTCGGTGTCCCACCAGATGACGTACGTCATCGTCGAACCTGAGATCGACTGGGCACCGTTGTTGGCGGCTGTCGATGAGACGTGCACCATGTCTCCCAAACCCGGCGCATTGCTAGCGCTCAGGGACGTGATACGGGCTGCTGGCGACACGTTAAAGGTGACCCGCGTGATCTCGGCGTTGTTTGAGGAGTTGAGGAGCACAAGGTTCCATGTGCCATGCGTGGCATCCGCTGGCAGCGTGTAAAAGCTGTGCGCTGTCTGCAAGGTGTTGACGCCCACGGGGAGCGAGGTGTGGACGACTGTGCCGCTCGCGTTGATCCAGCGGAAGCGTACCTGTGAAAAGCCGGTGAGTCCCATGCCACGCGCGTACACGGTGTCGCCTGGGTTGAAATTCGTGGCCACACTGCCGAAGCCGGGGCCATCGTACGTAGCAAGCCTGCGCACCCGTGTGGTGTCGGTCACGGACGCCGAGAATGATCCGTGTGAGGCGGTCACCGTCATGATGTCGGTCGCGGCTTCACTCGCTCCCGCAGGTATCTGCACTCGGGCCACGATGTCGACGCTCGCGCCGTACGGTCCGAGCGTCACCGAGCTGATCGGAGTCACTCCGTCAGCCGCAAAAAGGCTCACCGGCCAGCCCGAGGAAGACCGTACGGAGAGGTTGATTGAGCGGGCGGCCGCGGCGTTGTTCGTGACGCGGTGCGTGTAGGAAACGGCTGTGCCAGGACCGCCGACGGACTCGAGATTAGGCGTGATCTCCAACTCGGGGCGTACGGTTGTGGCGTCCTGGGCCGCACCGAGGATCGTCGGGTCTGTGGCCAGGACAGCCCGTACCGCGGTGACATCCTGAGTACCATGAGCCGTCCCAGCCGGGACGCGCACCCGTGCGACCACGTCGACCGAGGCGCCCGCGGCAAGGGTGAGTGAGTTGACTGGGGTGATAGCGTCTGAGAGGTAGAGCTCGACCGGCCAGCCGAGTGACGAGGTTGCGGAGAGGTTCACGACCGCCGAAGCACCGGTGTTGTTCGCGACGGTGTGCCTGTAGTCGATCGCCGCTCCGGAGTGGATCGAAGCGGAGTGGTTCGGCGTGAGGGTAAGTGCGCCCGCGACAGTGTGGGCTGTGGCGCGCGCGACGACGCTGGCGTGCGTGGTCGATGTCACAGCGAGTGCCGTCGTTGCGGCGACACCTTGTGCGGTGCCCAACGGGATCGCGACGCGCAAATTGACGGGTACCGAACTTCCCGGGGCAAGTGTCACGGAAGTCGCGGGTGCCCCAGCCACCCACGTGCTCGCGTTCCATCCAGCCAGAGAGGATGTTCCAAGCGTATACGTCTGCGGAAGGTTGCCGCTGTTGGTGATGGTGTACGAGTGAGTGACGACCGTGCCAGGCACCCCGCCTGCGGTCGTGAGCGCTGGTGAGAGCGACACAGCGGGTCGTGCGAAGGAAAGCCCTCCGCTCGGACCGGCGTTGTCCTCGATGTGTGTGGGTGATTGCGATCCATTGCCCACCGCGAACTGGATCGAGATCGGGCTGCCAGCGGGCACTCCCAGCGCGGCCCACGAGACAGACGCCTCGAATCGCAGGCCCGAGCTGTCCATAGCGCCACTGTATACGGCACCGGGCACACGGTTCTGGCCTGGACGGGCTTGGCCCGGCATCGTGTGGCCGTCACCGCGCATCACGTCGCTAGATGAAGAGTTGTGGGCACTGTAGTAGACGACGTTACTCGAATTAGGATTCGGCTGGTAACCAGAGTTGGAGAATCCCATGATGGCGACGACATCACCGCTGCGCATGACGCCGTCGCCGTCGCGGTCGATGTAGGCGAACATCGTGACAGCACGGGTCCCTGAGGTGGTGCGGCGCCAGAACAAGTACAGATTCTGCTCGTCCCACGTGGCAGCCGTGAGATCCAAGTCGCGGTCAGGTTGGTCCGGAGTGTCCGGATCCCCAGGTCCGGTGGTGTCGAGGACGGCGTTGTCCGCGTCGAGGAACACGCCGTCCCAATCGGTCATGGTGCCGTCGATGGTGATACGCGCTGAAGTGAGGGCTTGGGATCCGGTGGGTGCGAGCAGGAAGGATATCAACAGCAACGCTGTGAGCGCGCACGTTGTGATAGAGCGAGGGCGTGTGCGACGTATCGCGGACTCTGTTCGCCCCAAGTGCTCGCGAGCATGCGTGGATGAGCCGTTCATCGTGCGGTCAGTCCCTTGTCTGGGTGACGGTGCCGGTCACAATCCCACGGCGCGGTTCATCGGCGGATGTGGAGATGTGTCCTTGCTCACACTATCGGCATCCTCTAGGGGCCGGTGTACGGTCAAGCGCGCGAGTGGTCACATTCGGTGTTTACCGGCGTGAATTCTAGTACCTATCTGACGAACGGTATCTTCATCCGCCGAACGGTGATTTTGCTCTGACGGATGTGCGTGTGAGGAGTTTCATGCGGTATACTGACGGTTCAGACAGGTTGACGAGCGGCACGCGTTCCGCTCGGCGAGTGACGTGGCGGTGGCAATGACTGATCAAGTCGGTGTACTCGTCATCGACGACGACGAGTCGATCGTCGAGATGATCCGGATGGGCCTTGAAGCCGATGGCATGCGTGTCTTTTCGGCAGGTGACGGCGCGGAAGGCATCGAGGTCCTCAACCGGGAGCTCATCGACGTTGTCGTGCTCGATATCATGATGCCGCGGGTCGATGGCTGGATGGCGCTCATGGAGATCCGCAACAACCCCGCAACTGCCGACACGCCTGTGATCATGCTTACGGCCAAGACTCAGGACCTCGCGAAGATCCTCGCGTTCAAGCAGGGCGTGCAGCAGTACGTCACCAAACCGTTCAACATTCTCGAGCTGTCCGCGCGCGTAGAGTCGCTGGCGAAGGGCCGCCGTAGACAGGTCCGCGACGCAGGGCGGGGCGGTGAGGGCGATTTTCGCAAACTCGCTGTGCGCAAGGGTGGACGGACGGTGCTGCTTTCGATCGACGATGTCGTCTTCCTTTCGGCTCGCAATAAGTCCACGTACGCGCACACGTTCGAAAACCAGTACCTCGTGGACATGACGCTTGGCGAGCTTGAAGCGCGGATTGGCCCAGACGCGTTTGTACGGGTGCATCGCAGCTACATGGTGAACCTCAACAAGATCAAAGAGATCGTGCGGGCCGAGGGTGCGTACGTGGTAATCGCGACAGATCGTGATGAGACGCAGATTCCGGTGGCGAGGCGGCAGGTGCGCCAGTTCCGTGAGGCGGTAGGGATTTGATGGGTGCTCATGGTTCGCGTCGATTGGTGGTCGCGTGTGTCGCCGCGGTCCTGTGTGCGGCAGCGCTCGTCCCGGGCTCCGCGTACGCCGAGCGGACGATCGCGCTCAGCACCGGTACGGTGGAGCTCTCACTTGCGCCAGGAGGTTCAGCGTCCGAGACGATCAGCGTCGCGAACACGGGCACTGAGCCGCTCAAGGCGTTGCTCTACACGAGCGACGTCACTTACGACGCACAAGGGCAGCCAACGTACGTGCGGCCGACCGGCGAAGCGGGAGAGTTCTTGCGCAGTCCGGCGTCGTGGATGGTGGTGCGTGCGCCGGACATGACGAAGATCATCGCCAACACTCCGTACATCGAGCTTGAGCCCGGACAGGAGATCGAGGTCGATTTCGACCTCACCGTTCCTGCCAACGCCGCCCCGGGCGACTACAACGCGATCATCTTCTTTGAAATGTTTGAAACGGCAGGCACCGAGGGCACGGCGTCTCGCATCTCCGGGCGGATCGGTGCTCGTGTGGTACTGCGCGTGATAGGCGACATCGTCGACCGGATCGATGTGGCGCCGTTCTCGGCGCGCTCGTTTGTGATCGGTGACGTGATTCCGTACTCGTTCCGCGTGGTCAACGAGGGAAACATAGACAAGCGCTACGTCCCGGAACTCGTCGTGCTCGATGGTAGCGAGGCCGAGCGCATGCGCTCGGTTGTGGAGACGGAGGCGATCGTCTACGCGCAAGGCCAGCGTGAGTACGTGGGCGGGCTCGCGCTGGAAAATGCGGGCTTTGGCAGGTTTACGCTCCGGGTCGAGATCGCGCATGAGCGGGATACCGGAGACGCGGGGGCGGTGGTGTCAGAACGCCTGCACAAGGACCGGACATTCTTTGTCATTCCGCTGTGGTTTGCGATCGCAGTCATCCTTGGAGTCGGATTTCCGCTCCTGTGGCTGTCGTGGCGCGCGAGTGTGAACAGCGCCGCACGCAAGCAGGTGGCACGGGAGCAAGTACGCTCCGAGAAGCGTCAACGCTTGGCCGAGGAGCGCGAGCAGTCGTTGTAGAGCGACGCGGGCGAGTGCCTCGCTACCTCGGAGTGACCGGCACGAGGGTGTACTCGGTGAGGTCTCCGGTTTCCACGAGCGCGCCCGCAGCGCCTGTACTCCCTCCGCTCGCGTAGACGATCTCTGTTGAGCCGCACGCCGCTCGTGCGATGCCGGTAAGTTCCCACTGGGTGTTGGAGCGGATCACGAGTCCGTTATCGACGGAAGTGGCGCTCACGATCGGTGCCATTTCGAACGATACCGAGACGCCGGTGCCGACCGCGAACCGAGGAAGCGCGAGCGCGCTAATGACGAGGGCCGTGGCCGCCGTCACTCCAATCACACGTCCCGCTCTCACCGGTGCACCTCCTGTCAGCGGTTCTGACAGGTAGATCGGAGACGAAAGGCTACAATAGTGTGACGAACGGCCTCTATGGAGGGACAAACGGACGAACGGTTGCAGAAGGGCGACGAATGGGTGGAACCTGCGGTTCGAAGATCAGCAGGGTGTGATCAATTGGCCGCCGGTGATTCAGTTGTGCTGAAAGCGCGAAACCCGGGGCGATACGCCCCGGGTTTCGGGTCAGACGTTATACGCGGGTTCTAGTTCTGGACGGCGGTGTAGACGTAGGTCGCCGTGTAGGCACCGACAGGCAGTGAGTACGCGGCGTCGCTACCCAGGTTGAGCGTGTAGCTCGTGGTGATCGGAGTCACTCCGCGGGTCTGCAAGCCGTTTGCGACGCTGACAGTGTCGCTCATGAAGGTACCGAACAGCGCATTCGAATAGACCGGGGTCTGCTGGGTGAAGGTCCACGGCATGTTAGAACGTACACGCAGGGACGAGCCCACAGTGGCGACGGGGGTTGTGAGCGGATCTGCTGTGAGGGTGAGAGCGGCCGGTCCTTGAAGCGTGAATTCGAACGCGGGGGTGACGTTAGCGGTTACCACGACGGTACGGTCGGTAGCGAGAGCGAATCCCACGACGCCGAACGTCAGGGCCGCGATCACGATTGCGATCATGGCGGTCCTCTTCATTGCGTTTCCTCCTCGGTCTGGTGCGGCTCGGCACCGCGGTTGGTTGTGCTGTACGCGAGATTCATCGGATCGGGCGGTGCACTGAATGAAGGTAGTTTAGCCGTTCGGCAGGATAACGTGATGAACGGCACTACATGTGCATCAAATGACCGTTCATCCGGGCCGGAATGACTAAAGGCGGTGAGCCCGGCTTTGCGCAGCGCCTTGTTGGCGCTAATTCCTTAAGCTTCCGAGAGGAGCGGGGAAGCGTCCGCCGCGACGCATGAGGCGCGTTCCGGCCCACCCGTTCACGGCCATCACCGGTGCCGATCCGAAGAGCCCACCGTACTCCACGACGTCGCCTACGCGCTTCCCGGCAGCTGGGATGAGCCGCGTGGCGGTCGTCTTGTGGTTGATGACGCCTATGGCAAACGCATCGGCCATGATCGCGGCGAGTGTCTCGGCGGAGGTGTCGCCCGGCACCACGATCATGTCGAGTCCCACCGAGCACACCGCCGTCATCGCCTCGAGCTTCTCAAGCGTGAGAGCGCCGTCGTTGACCGCGCGCACCATGCCCGTGTCTTCGGAGACGGGGATGAACGCGCCGGACAGGCCGCCGATGCTCGACGTCCCCATCGCCCCGCCCTTCTTGACCGCATCGTTGAGGAGCGCGAGCGCGGTTGTGGTGCCGGGTCCGCCGCATCGCTCGACTCCTATCGCCTCAATGATCGCCGCGACACTGTCGCCCGCGGCGGGTGTGGGTGCGAGCGAGAGATCGACGATCCCCATCTGGACGCCCATTCTGCGCGCCGCTTCACGCGCGATGAGCTCGCCGGCACGGGTGATCTTGAACGCGGTCGCTTTGATTGCCTCGGCCACGGCGGTGAGGTCCGCGTCTTCCGGGAGCGAGGAGACGACCGCGCGCACTACGCCGGGCCCCGAGATTCCCACGTTGATGACCGTATCGGGCTCGCCCGCTCCATGCATGGCGCCGGCCATGAAGGGGTTGTCCTCGACCATGTTCGCAAAGACCACCAGCTTGCCGCAGCCAAAACTGTCGCGCTCGGCGGTCGCTTTCGATGTCTCGACGATGACCTCGGCCATGCGCATGACCGCATCCATGTTGATTCCCGCCCGCGTTGACGCGACGTTGACCGACGCGCAGACTCGCTCGGTTGTTGCCAGCGCGGAGGGGATGGAGTCGATAAGGCGCGCGTCAGCGTCGCCGGTTCCCTTGTGTACGAGCGCCGAGAAGCCCCCGATGAAGTCTACCCCGATCTCCGCGGCGGCCCGGTCGAGCGCGGTGGCGATTGGGGTCAGGTCGCTCTCGCGGCACGCTCCGACGATGTGCGCGATCGGGGTCACCGCGATGCGGCGATTGATGATGGGGATGCCGTACTCGATGCTGATGGCCTCGCAGACGGGGACGAGGCGCTCGGCGTGCGCAGTCACGTGGTCGTACACGCGGGCCGCTATCACGTCGATCTCATCGTGCGCGCATGCGTCGAGCGCGAGCCCGAGGGTGACGGTCCTGATGTCGAGGTTTTGCTGCGTGACCATCAGCAGCGTCTCGACGATCTCCTCTGGTGAGATGCTGAGCATGAAATCTCCTGGCGTGTGCGCGGCTGGTCGGCAGGCCGCTTGCGGTGGCGGGGCGATCTTAGATGCGGTGCATGAATCGGAAGACGTCTTCGCGCTGCAGTGTGACCTGGACGCCGAGCTCACTGCCAACGCCGGAAAGCCGCTCCTGGAGCACGTCGAAGGGCGTGCTCTCCTCGTCAACGGTCACAAGCATCGTCATCGAGAATATCCCGCTGATGATCGTCTGCCGGATGTCTTCGATGTTCGCGCCTGCGTCAGCGAGTGCGCGCGATATCGCGGCGACGATGCCGACACGGTCTTCGCCAAGCACCGAGAGGATGGCGGGCGTCCGCATGCCTGGCCCCTTCCTGTAGCGGTCATGTTGGGGGCTATACTCCCATATACCGTGTGGAGATGTCTTGTGCGCGGCGGACGATCTTTCCCCGTGTGAGGGAGACAAGATCGCGTGAGGAGACGAGAGTGGCCCTTCCGATAACCCCTGTGCGAGCGGGTGACACCGTGCGGCTCAAGAAACCCCATCCCTGCGGGGCGAATGAGTGGGGGGTTGTCCGCGTGGGAATGGACATCCTGCTCGAGTGCCGAGGGTGCGGCCGCAAGGTGCGCCTCGTCCGCTACGAGTTCGACCGCAGGTTTCGCGGGTTCATCGGCGAGCCAGCGGCGGACACGCCTGGGTTGCCGCTACGCGCAGACGCGGCGCAGGAGCCCACCGAGGAGAAGTAGCCCACGGGTTCCTAGGCGCCTACGACCCTTCGGTGGGTATCGTCTGCCCAGGTGTTTCAACGCGGTTGAGCTGTATGTGCACATGGTCGCCCGGGCTGGTGCAGTACTGTCCGAGCTGATGGTCGATTCGATCCGAAAGCAGCCGTACTCTCGCGATCGGCGTGACTCCGGCAAGCACCTGATCTCCGACACTCACGGAGATGTTTTCCACGTGAATCATGACGAGGTCGAGGTCGGCTCTGCCGGTTGGTTGTATGTGGATCTCGATGTCGTCGTGTTCCCCGTATAGCGAATACGGGGTGATCGCGGTGATCGTTCCTGATATCGGAGCGAAGACGACCGAACCGGGCGCGGCTCCGATGTCGACCGCGGTGTTAGGGGGGCCGGGGCGGCTCGAGCGCCACATCCTGAGTACCGTGCCCCCGAGAATCCGCGGCTCCGTCGCGCCGGTATCCACCCTAGCGGGAACTCGACCGGTACCGCGATTCTCGTCGGCTGCTTTCATGTCCGCATCAGGGAGGTATGACTCGATGACGAACGCGTTGTCGCGTGCGGCGCGATGGAAGCCGATCTCGGTCAAGTCCTCCTCGGCGACCGCGAGATGCAGTTCGATGCCCTCGCCGTGCCCGAAGATCGGGGTGGGTGGCGCGGGTGTTGTGAACATTTCTGCGACGCTTTCGGTCGCCGTGTGGGAGCTGCCAGACGCGTCTCCCGATGACGCCGCCCCGCCGGTCGGCCACGTCCACCAGAGAGCGGCGATCGCGGAGAAGGTCGCGACGGTGGCAAGCGCGATCTGGCGCGCCCGCCGGGTGCGGATCGCCGAGGCCCGGCAGCGGCTCCTCCTAGCGGCGCGCGCGGCATCGGCGGCTGCGGTGTGCTCTGCATTGGGGGTCGGTGTCATGGGATGCCCAGGCGATCCTTTCGTGCGCGATGGAGACGTCATGGTACCAGCCGCGCCGTGTCGCCCTCGATGATGACCGAGGTGCCGTGGGGTCCCGATATCGCCTTCAGGCGCTCGAGGATCGAAGTCGCTTCGGTGCCGTGAACGAACTTCGGCTGGCCAAATCCTTGCAGGTAGACTGGCGTGGCGCGAACGTTGGCGACACCGTGCGGACCGAGCTCGGCGTCGAGGATGAACGCCTCGCCGGTCCTGCGCGAGTAGTGGTCGAACACGAAATCGCCGAGGGAATAGGCGATGAGCCCGCCGTTGTAGAACTCGACCCCCTGGATGACGTGCGGATGATGTGAGAGCACCATGTTGGCGCCCGCGTCGATGGCGACGCGCCCGTCGCGGATCTGGCCGGCGTTCGCGTTGTCCTTATACTCGACACCCCAGTGGAACGACACGATGACGTAGTCGTGCTCCTCCTTGGCCGCCGAGATCGCCCGTGCGACCGCCTCCATGTCCGTGCGGCCCGGTGCGAGTCCGGCCCTCGAATCCGTTGCGATGAATCCGGCGGGCAGGATATGGCTAAACGAGAGGAAAGCGACGGTGGTTTCGCCGTACGCCGCGACGGCGGGCTTCCATGCGGCCGAGCGGTTCGCGCCCGCTCCGGCGTACCTCACACCAGCGGTGTCGAGCGCAAGGACGGTGTCCCTGAGCGCTTCGGCGCCGTAGTCGAGGATGTGGTTGTTTGCGAGCGAGAGGAATGTGAACCCGCTCGCTTTGATGCCCTCGATCGCGCGAGGGTCGCCTCGGAAGCGGACGTCCTTGTCAGGCCAGGGGGTGCCACCGTTCGAAAGGGGGCTTTCGAGGTTGCCCACGGTGACATCCGCCGCCGAGAGGTGCGCAGCGACGTGTACGAGCGGCGCCAGTCCTCCCTCCCGTTCGATGAGCTGTTTCACCTGACGGTCGAAGTGCATGTCGCCCACGGCGGCGACGGTGAGGGTGGCGGGAAGCGCGGGGGCGGGCTTGACGGAGGCCGGCCGCGTCGCCGGTGCTGACGGCTCGACCGCGGTGCCGAGCGTTCCGGATGTGTCCGTCGCCTTGACGGGCGCTCCTGCCGTGCGAGGGCTGCTCTGGCTGCCAGCGTTCGAGAGCGCGGCGACGGCGAGTGCCGCGACGGCGAAAGCGGTCAGCGCGACAGCGATACGCGAGCGACGGCGGCTGGCGCGCCTGCGTCGCGCGGCGTCGCGTGATGACTCGGAAATGGAGGAGGTTGAGCGTAGAGGCATGTCGAATCATGGCCAGTAAGGGATACGCGACGCGACGAGTATAGCACCTCGCGTGATTCGATTTGGTGCGCGTCTTACGCCTGCGAGAGTGCTACAATCGCACTCGTCCACCACTCGGGACCGGGGGTTTGAGCCGTCCGTGGAGAGACTCGATGAGATTCTGCGGACCGAGGAAGCGGCGCGCAGCGCGATCACAGAGGCGCGCGAGCGGGCGGCGGAGATCGGCAACACCGCGATCGCAGAGGCGGAACGGATTGCCGCCGAGTCCGCGAGGGACGCCGCGCAGGAGGCCGATAGGGTGGCCGACGCGATTCTGCGAGAAGCCGACGCTGAGGCCAAGAAGGTCCTCGCGCACGGTGAATCGGCTCGGGCGTCAGAAGTCAGCATCGCCGAGTCACGCTTCGAGCGCGCCGTTTTGGCGGCCGTGCGTTCGGTGATGGAGTGAACCGGTAGTGGCTGTTGACCGCATGCTCAAAGTGACGGTGATCGGTCATGAGAGCGTTCGGCGAACAGCGATCGATCTGCTCCAGTCCGCGGGAGTCGTGGAGATCGAGACGGCAATCGTTCCCGATGAGAGGCTCTCTTCAGCCGCACTCGACCGCGTGCGTATAAGTGAACTCGATGAGAAGGTCGCGGACGCCACGTTCGTGCGCGATCTTCTCGGCAGGTTTTATAAACGCTCCGCACCCTTCTCGACGTTTATCGCCGAGAAGGTGCACATGACGCGCGGTGAATTTGACGCGCTCGCCCCCGATGAGGAGTTCGAGCGCGTCTATCGTGAGTGTGAGCACATTGCCGAGCGGGTAGCGACGATCGATCGCGAGCGGATACGGTTGCGCGCGCTCGCTCACGAGCTTGCGCCGTGGGAGCTGCTTTCGCTACCTATCGAGCAGTGGCGCGGAACGGTGCACACGGCCCTGTTCTGCGGCACGGTTCCGGAGTCCTCGGCCGAGGAGATCCGCCAGATGCTGCGTGACGCAAGCGAGTTCGTGAGTGTCGTTGAGGCCGGCCGGGCCGATGGGCGCGAGGCGTGGGTGGTCATCGCGCACCGGGAGGCGCTCGACGACGTGCGCGCGACCCTCGCGCACACGGAGTTCGCGGCGGTATCGTTCGCCGGCATAGCCGGGACGCCCGCGGCCGAGCGGGAGCGCGCGCTCTCGGAGGCCTCGGCACTGGACGTTGAGCTCGTCGAGGTTGAGGCGTCCGCGACGCGGCTCGCGGCGAAGTACTACACGCACGCGATGGCCCTCGTGCAGGCCCTCCTTACGCGCCGGGACGCAGAGCAGGTCATCGAGCACGTCTGCACTTCCGAGTGCGTGTTCGTCGCGAGCGGCTGGATGCCTGCGCGCGAGCGCTCGGCGCTCATCGAAGCGCTTGCGCCGGTCAGCGGTGCCGTGGATCTGGAGTTCGCCGACCCCGCACCCGATGATCGCGTACCGGTGCGGCTCCACAACGCCGCTCTTATCCGTCCGTTTGAGGTGCTCACTGACCTCTACGGGCGTCCGCGCTACGGAGACATCGATCCCACGCCGCTGCTCGCCGGCTTTTTCTTCATCTTCTTTGGCATGTGTATAGGCGACGTCGGATACGGAGTGATACTCGCGGTAGCCGCCTGGCTCATCAAGACGCGGCTCGATGTAGCGCCCGGTGTGCGCAAATTCATGGACCTCCTCATGCTTGGCGGCGTCGCTTCAGTGATGGTTGGTGTGGCCACACGCTCGTACTTTGCGCTCGCCGAGGAGGCCTTGCCGACGTTTCTGCGCTACGAGCCGTTGCTGGACCCGCTGCGCGACGTCATGGTGATGCTCGTGGTGTCGGTCGCGCTGGGCGTTGTGCACATCTCGTTTGGGGTCGCCGTCAACGCGTATCGGAAAGTGAAGGCCGGAGACGTGCTCGGCGCACTCTGCGAGGACGTGACCACGCTCGCTCTCTTTGTGGCTGTCGGCGTGGTGGTGGCGTTTCCGTCTACCGCCGGGTGGCTGCTGCCGTGGTCGCTGGTAGCGGCGGTTGTGCTCAAGGGCAGGGTGATCGAGCGGGCAGTTTTTGACCGGTCTGTGGGCGGCGTCCTTCTCGGCGTGGGAAAAGGGTTGCTCGGATTGTATGGTCTCGTGGGGTACGCGTCGGACTTCCTGTCCTATACGCGTCTTGCCGCACTCGGGCTTGCAAGCCTGCTTGTTGGCGACACGATGAACCGGCTCGCGGGCCTTGTGGTCGACGTGCCATTTGGGATCGGGATCCTTGCCGCTGTGCTGATCCTCGTGGTGGGCCACACCTTCAACGTGGTCATCGGTCTGCTCGGCGCGTTCGTGCACCCCACCCGGTTGCAGTTCGTCGAGTTCTTCAGCAAGTTCTACGAAGGCGGAGGACGGCCGTTTGCGCCGTTTGCTCCGCGCACCAAACAAGTGGTCTTGCACCCGGCGACGGGTGAGGCGAAAGGAGGCGTACGGTAGTGGATGAGACCATCATGGGGTTGTCCGGAATCGACTGGGCGTACTTTGGGGCGGCGCTCGCCGCGAGCGGGGGCGGTATAGGTTCCGCCATCGGCATCACCATCGTGAGCCACGCGGCGACGGGGGTCGTTTCCGAGGATTCCGAGAAGTTCGGCCGCATCTTGCCGCTGGCGGCGATGCCGGGGACGCAGGGCATCTACGGGTTCATCACCGCGCTACTCGTCTTCATTTTCTTTGGCGTCTTCGACGGCTCGGTCGACCTCAGTGCTCACGAAGGGTTGCGCGTGTTCTTCTCGTGCCTCCCGGTTGCGCTTGTCTGTCTCGTGTCCGGCATCTACCAGGGATCGACGGCGGTTGGTTCCGCTGGGATGGTGGCGCGCCGCGACGAAGACGCCGGCAAGGCGCTCATCTTTCCCGCGCTCGTTGAGACGTACGCGGTCTTCTCGCTCATCGTCACCATCATCATGATGCTCTACGTGACCGCCGGGTAGGTTGCTGTGGCGCTTGCAGATATAGTGCGCCGTATCGCCGAGGACGCATCTCACGAGGCGGACACCATCGTCCGTAGCGCCGAGGAGGCCGCCGAGCGCACACGCGCGGACGCGTACGCGAAGGCGGCCGCGCAACACGAGCGCACGGTCGAGTCCGCGCGGCGAGCGGCAACAGAAGGCGCTCAGGCGCGGCTTGCGCGCGCCCGGATCACGGCCCGGGACCGAGCGCTAGCGTCTCGTCGCGAGATGGTGGACCGGACGCTCGCGGAAACGGTCACCCGGCTCGAGTCGCTTCCCGCAGATGAGTACGCCGACTTCATCGTGCGCAAGGTCGCGGGTGTGGCGCGCGGAGGGGAGCGGTTGCTTGTGGCGGAAGCGGACGCTCATCGCCTCGTGAACGTTCTCGCCGTCGCGCTCGCTAACGCCGGCATCGAAATCGAAGAGGCTGGTACGACCGCGGCGCTTTCGAGGGGGGTCGTGCTCGAGGGTGATCGTGTGCGCGTCGAGGTCTCGCCCGCCGCGGTGGTAGCGGGTCATGCCGAGGATATGGTGTCCGTAATCGCCGCCGAGCTCTTCGATCGAGGTGAGTGAGGTGCTTTCCGGGGCCGGGACCGGGACCGGGACCAGGACCAGTGCGGGCGCTGGCGCTGGCGTCGTCCGGATGGTGCGCGACCCAGTCAGGTACGGTTTTGCCGTGGGCCGAGTGCGCGTACTTGAGACGCGAATGCTCTCGTCGGCAACGTACGAGCGCCTCATCGACGCGCGCGACATCACGAGCCAGCGTCGAATCTTGAGCGAGACGGTCTACGGCGGCTTTCTCGAGCGTGCGAACAACGCCGAGGGCGTCGAGCGAGGGCTCGAGGCGGCCGTCACTGAACTGTACGAGAGCTTCCTGTGCCGCTCGCATCTACCCGAGGAGGTCGTGGCCTACTTCCGTATCCGCCACGATTTCGACAATCTCAAGGGCCGCCTCAAGGCGGAATCCTTGGGCGTGGATGTGTCCGGCATGCTCACTCGGCTTGGCTCCAAACCGCCCGATGTCTTCACCGGATCCGCCGAGCTGCTCTCCGGCCCGCTCAGGTTGGCTGAGTCCCGCATCCGTGCCGCAGCCACCGGCGAAGACGGCGCACTCGCACCAGGGCGCATCGATGACATGATCGACGCCGAACTATTCTCAGAGCTAGGGAGGATCGCGAAGCGCGTGAGGAATCCGTTTCTCAACGACCTTCTCGCCCTCGAAGCCGATCTCGCCAACGTGCGGGTCATCCTGCGTGCGCGGGTACGCGCGGCGCCAGCGGCGTATGCCGAGGAGCGCTTGGTGCCTGGGGGCCGGATCCCGGTTTCCGCGCTTGTGGCCGCGCATCGCTTGCCGCTTGAGGACGTCGCGCGGCGCCTGACTTCCGCTGGGCCGCTTAGAGGAATGGACCCTGAGGCCGTCATCGACATCGAGCGATTCGATGTCGCCGCGAGCGCCCTGCTTGCGCGCAAGGTGCGCACAAGCCGCATGTTCGCGATCGGCCCTGAGCCGGTGCTTGGCTACGTGATGTCCCGGCTTGCCGAGGTGACCGCGGTACGCACGTTACTCCTAGGCTCCCTCGCCGGTGTTGACCGGAACGCGCTGAGAGCGCGACTTCAGGATGTGATGTGAGATGAGCGCGCGCACCATTGCCATCGTGGGTGACGAGGCGACCGTAACTGGTTTTCGGCCCTTGGGGTTTGCGGTCTTCCCGCTTGCCGTCCCCGCGGCGGCTCGGCAGCTGTGGCCTGAGCTCACCAGCGGCCACTACGCTGTCGTGCTCATCACCGAGGCGGTCTACGAACAGATTGCCGAACTCGTCTCGGCGCGCTCCGAGCAGCCGCTACCGGCGATCACGATCATACCGGGTGCAGGGAGCGCGGGCGGTGCCGGAGAAGCGAGGATCAGTGCCGCGATCGAGCGTGCGCTCGGTGCCGCCGTCACCATCGGAGCAGAGGACAGGTAGATGACACAGATCGAACAGGGACGCATCGTCAAAGTCGCGGGTCCGCTTGTGGTGGCGGAGGGGCTCGCGAGGTCCCGGATGTACGGCCTCGTTCGCGTCGGGGCCGAGGGGCTCATGGGCGAGATCATCGAGATGCGCGGAGAGTTGTGTTCGGTGCAGGTGTACGAGGAGACCGAGGGTCTTGGACCGGGGGATCCGGTGATCTCGACAGGCGCGCCGCTCTCCGTCGAGCTTGGGCCCGGCATGATGGGCGCGGTCTACGACGGCGTGCAGCGCCCTCTCGATGTGCTCGAACGGATGGCAGGCGCGTTCTTGGCTCGTGGAATTAGCGCGCCGGGGCTTGATCGAGATAGGCGCTGGACGTTTCACGCACTGGCGCGAGCTGGTGAGCACCTTGAGGCTGGCGACATCATCGGAGTCGTTCAGGAAAACAACGTCATCTCGCAACGCATCATGGTGCCGCCGACCGTCAACGGACGACTCGAGCACCTCGAGAGCGGAACTTACACCGTCACTGACCCGGTGGGCCGCCTGATCGCCGATGACGGCACCCCCCACGAACTTCTGCTGATGCAGACGTGGCCCGTGCGCGTGCCCCGTCCGTACCGTCGCAAGATCTCGCTCAGCGAGCCGCTCGTGACCGGGACGCGCATCATAGACACGTTTTTCCCGCTGCTCAAAGGAGGTGTCGCCTGCATTCCGGGCCCCTTCGGCGCGGGCAAGACCGTCACCCAGCACCAGATCGCCAAGTGGTCGAACGCTGATATCGTCATCTTCATCGGGTGCGGGGAGCGCGGTAACGAGATGACCGACGTCCTCAAAGAGTTCCCGGAACTCAACGACCCTTACTCTGGCGAGCCGCTGATGCGCCGTACCGTGCTCATCGCCAACACGTCGAACATGCCGGTCGCGGCGCGTGAAGCGAGCGTCTACACCGGCATCACGATGGCCGAGTACTTCCGTGACATGGGCTACAGCGTCGTGCTTCAGGCGGACTCCACCTCGCGCTGGGCCGAGGCGATGCGCGAGATCTCCGGCCGCCTCGAGGAGATGCCCGGTGAAGAAGGGTTCCCTGCGTACCTCGGCACCAGATTGGCGGCGTTTTACGAACGAGCGGGCAACGTCGTGGCACTCGGACGGCCGATCGAAGACGACGGCGCGAACGGCGCCGGTCACGGCGAACGCGCCGGATCGGTGTCGATTGTAGGGTCGGTGTCACCGCCAGGAGGCGATCTCTCCGAGCCGGTCGTGCAGAACACCTTGCGCGTGGTGAAAGTCTTCTGGGCGCTGGAGGACAGGCTCGCCTATGAGCGGCACTTCCCGTCGATTAACTGGCTCGTGAGTTACTCGCTGTACCTCGACAAGATTGAGGGCTACTGGCGCGAATACGTGAGCGAGGCGTACCGCCGACGGCGCGATCGGTGCATGGAGCTATTGCAGCGCGAGAGCGAACTTGCTGAGATCGCTCGGCTCGTGGGCGTCGAGGCGCTCTCGGCCGAAGAGCAGATCATCATCGAGAGCGCGAAGTCGATCCGGGAGGATTTTCTCCAGCAAAACGCGTTTCGCGACGACGATCAGTTCACATCGCTTGCCAAGCAAGACCGCTTGCTCAAGCTGATCTTGCACTTCCACGATACCGCGCTGGAGTCGTGGCGGTGCGGCGCGGGACTCAAGGAACTGTTCTCGGTGCCCGTGCGGGAACGCATTGGCCGTGCAAAGTATCTGGCCGAGGAACAAACCGGTGAGTTTGCCCTGATCGAGGACGAGATCAAGACGCAGCTTCTGGCGTTATGCCGTAAGGAGAGGGATTAGGGTGGAGCGGGAGTATAGGACCACGCGCGACATCGTCGGGCCGCTGCTCTTAGTCGAGGGCGTCACGGGCGTTACCTACGGTGAGCTTGTTGAACTTGAGTTTCCCGATGGCACACGCACTCTCGGCAATGTGCTCGAGGTGAATCGGGATGTAGCGCTCGTACAGTCGTTCCAGGGAACGCGCGGATCGAACCCTCTGGAGACGATTGTGCGATTCCTGGGCAGGGGCATGACCCTCGGCGTGTCGCGCGACATGCTCGGACGCGTCTTCGATGGCCTTGGGCGTCCGCGCGACGGCGGTCCGGAGATACTTCCTGAGGCGCGCCTCTCGATCCATGGCTCGCCGATCAACCCCACCGCTCGCGACTTTCCCGACGATTTCATCCAGACAGGTATCTCATCGGTAGACGGCTTGAACCCGCTCGTGCGCGGGCAGAAGCTGCCGATCTTTTCGGGCGCCGGACTTCCGCACAACCAGCTTGCCGCGCAGATCGCGCGCCAGGCCGCTGTTGCTGGCGAGGAGGCGGGAGCGTTTGCTGTGGTGTTCGCAGCGATGGGAGTTACATTTGAGGACGCGGACTTCTTCATGAGCGAGCTGCGGCAGACCGCAGCAATCGAACGAGCGGTTCTCTTTCTCAACCTTGCCGATGATCCCGCAGTTGAACGAATCGCCACCCCGCGCATGGCGCTGACTGCCGCCGAGTACCTTGCGTTCGAGTGTGACATGCACGTGCTCGTGATCTACACCGACATGACGTACTACTGCGAAGCGTTGCGAGAGGTCTCGGCGGCACGCAAAGAGGTTCCGGGCCGTCGAGGGTACCCGGGCTACCTCTACACAGACCTCGCAACACTCTACGAGCGGGCGGGGCGCATCAAGGGCAAGGCGGGCTCGATCACTCAGATACCCATCTTGACCATGCCCGAGGACGACAAGACCCATCCCATTCCTGACCTGACCGGTTACATCACCGAGGGCCAGATCATTCTCGACCGCAACCTGCACCGACGTGGCGTGTATCCGCCGGTCGCTGTCTTGCCTTCGCTCTCGCGCTTGAAGCAGAAGGGCATTGGGGCGGGCAAGACACGCGATGATCACGCCGACCTTTCTAATCAGCTCTTTGGAGCCTATGCTCGCGGAATCCAGGCGAAGGAGCTCGCGGTCATCCTCGGTGAGGCCTCTCTGTCCGAGTCCGACAAGGCGTTCTCGGCGTTCGCGAACGCGTTTGAGGACCGCTTCATCCGTCAGGGTGGACACGAGAACCGCACTATCGAGCGCACGCTCGAGATAGGCTGGCAGCTTGCGACGCTGCTGCCTCGCGGTGAGCTTAAGCGCATCAAGGACGAGTACATCGATCAGTATCTGCCGGCGATGGAGGCCGTAGCGGTTGAGGCGGCGATGGACGCGTCGTGACGGTGATGTGGACAGCGGTGCTGGTGCTGGTGGCGGTGTTCATTGTGCTGCAGGTCGCGGGCGCCCGCGCTCTGCGGTCATGGGGAGTTTCGCCCTCGCCGGCCGTACAGGTTTTGCGGGTCTTGAACGTCGTCGCTCTCGTTGCGGTCGTCGTGTTCGCGTACTGGAAGCAGGCGAGCTGAAATGGCCCAGCTCCGGGTGAATCCTAATCGGATGGAGCTCATGAGGCTCCGCCGCCGCCGCCAAGTGGCCCAGCGCGGTCACAAGTTGCTCAAAGACAAACTCGATGAGCTCATGAAGGAGTTCCTCTCCCGTATCGGTGAGGTGCGGACATTGCGCGCTCTCGTGGAGCGTGAGCTTTCGGCAGCGTACGGAATCCTCGCGCTCGCCCGAGGTGGCGCGGGGCGGACGACATTCGCTGGCGCGCTCGCGAGTGGTAGCCCAACAGGCCTCATCAACGTCACCGAGCGTGCCGTCATGGGTGTAAGGATTCCGCTGTTCAACATGGGTGCGTTGCCGAGGCCTGGCGGCTACTCCCTGGCGACCACTCCGGTGCTCATGGATACGGCGCTCAGCGCGCTTGCGGGCGTGGCGCCTCGGCTGGTGGAGTTGGCCGAGAAGGAGAAGGCGATAGAGCTGCTCGCCGCCGAGATCGAGCGCACCCGGCGCCGCGTCAACGCGATCGAACACGTGCTCATTCCTCGGCTGGACGAGGACATCCGAGGCATCGGCATGAGACTTGATGAGGTCGAGCGCGCTAATCTCGTTAGGCTCATGAAAGTCAAGGAGATCATTGAGGCGCAGGGCCGACGTGATTCCGCCACACAGCGGCCGCCATCGGCGGGCGGGGTATAAAGCTCGACGGGCGTGGGGCCGATAAATGGGATGTCAGGGATACTACGAGCCTCCTGACGACAAGAAGACGGCCCCGACTCGTCGGCGCCCCTCCAACGTGAGGGACCGTCTTCACCACCGGGTCCCGGCGTGAGACGATCGCCGGGACCCGCGTGCATCAGCCAAGCATCCCCTTCATCCGGTTTGGCCGGTGAATGTCCATCCGTCGATGAGCAGTCCGGGTACGCATGCGCATCCAAGCATAATCTTGTACCGGTGGAGGCCCGAAGCCACTCCCTTTACCTGGCCGAGCGCCTCGATCGCGCTTTGGGTGAAACGAAGGTTCTTCAGAGGCGCGGTCAGCGCTCCGTTCTCGATGAGGAACGTGCCATCACGCGTCATCCCGGTGAGTGTCACCGGGACGGGGTCTTCGATGTTCACATAGTGGAACCGTGTCACATAGACACCGCGCTCCACGCGCGCGATGAGCGCGTCAAGTGACACGTCTCCGGGACGCATCCTCATGTCGAGCGGCAACGGTCCAAGGGAGTTGGGGGCGGGAAGGGCGTGACCGGTGTTGTGCGACCCCATGCGCGCAGCCCAGTAGGAGTCTGTGACAGGAGTCATGGCGACGCCATCGCCGATCAACGTCACTCGATGACGGGGCTGCCCTTCGAAGTCGAAGGGTATGCCGCATGATCCGGGGGCGTGCGCGTCGTCTTCGATCGTGATCGCGCGGCTCACGATCGTCTCCCCGAGCCGCCCGCTCATAAACGACCGGCCTTCACTGTACGATCTTGCAGAGAAGCCAGCGTAACCCAGGAAGTCGACGATATCGGCGACCGCCTCTGGCGCCAGCACGACGGTGTACGCGCCGGGCTCAAGGTCGATCGGGTTCGCGCCGCGTAGTGCAAGCGTGGCCGCTTCGTCACCGATCGCAACAGCGTCGAAACCTTCGATGTCCGCGCCGTAGTAGGACGCCCATCCGGTGCCGGCGGCCGGGCCAGATGAGAGCACGGTCGCACGCAATGTCGCGACCGTAGCACACGCCATGACTCCGAGAGAGTTGGCGACAGCCACGGTGTCGATCGACGTCTCTATCCCGTCGGCGGCTTCGAGACCACGCGCGCGCGACTGCTCGACGATCGACAGGATCGCATCCGCACGCTCATCCGGGTCGAGCATGAGCCCGGGCTCGCGTACGTCCGCCGCGCCTGATTCGCCCGGACCGGGCAAGTTGGTGAAGTCCGGATCTGGCGGAGAGACTCGCGCGGCCGCGACCGCGGAGGCGGCGCACTCGCGCAAGGACCGCTCATCGAGCAGGTTGGTGGATGCGCTCCCTGTGCGCGATCCCACGATCGCACGGATTGAGACCTTCGTGTCGAATTCAGCGACGTTTTGATGGATACGGTTGCCCGCGAAACGAGTGAGAGCCGAATCCTTGGATACGACTACGGCCTCGGCCGCGTCGGCATCAACATACTGTGTGCTCTTCAACGCCAGTTCCTGAGCGGCGACGCAGGGCTTTGCTCTCATCGGCCCACTCCTACCTCTACGTCGCGGAACCTGGCGGGAGCGGCACCGTGAGCGACGTGCGCAACCTGTATCGGTTCTCCCTTTCCGCAGTTGGGTAGTCCCCATACGTCCCAGTGTTCCGCCGAGCACACGGCGTCACACGAGTTCCAAAAGCGCGGGGTGATCCCGGTGTAATTTGGATTCTTGACCATGCGGGTCTTCCGGCCGTTCTCGATCTCCCATCCGATCTCGCATGCGAACTGGAAGTTCAGTCGCTTGTCGTCGATCGACCATGAGCTGTTGGTCTCGACGTAAAGGCCGCGTTCCGTGTCTGCGATGAGGTCGTCCAGCGACCATTCGCCTGGTTCCAGGGACACCGTGTTCATGCGTATGAGGGGGATGCGGCTCCATCCATCAGCGCGCATGCAGGCGTTGCTCGTCCGTCCGATGGCGAGAGCGGACTCTCGCGAGGTGAGGAAGCCGGTCAGAATGCCATCGGTCACAAGTAGATCACGTTGGCCGGGAACGCCCTCATCATCGTATCCAAACGAGCCGAGCGCGCCGGGGATTGTCGCGTCGGCGGAGATCGAGACGTGCTCTGATCCGTACCGGAGTCTGCCGAGGTCCTCGAGTTGCAGGAACGACGTTCCGGCGAACGCAGCCTCGTCACCGAGCACTCGGTCGAGTTCGGTGGGGTGCCCCACGGATTCGTGCACCTGCAAGCCGAGCTGGCTACCATCGATGATGAGGTCCGTCGTCCGCGGTGCGCACGAAGCGGCCGAGAGGAGTGCGGCAGCCTCGTCTCCTACGCGCGGGGCGTGAGCGATGAGGTCGAAGCCGTCGACTACCTCGTAGCCTCCCTGACGCCAGTTCCCCCCGTGTGAATTGGGATACGAGCGCGTCAGTACCTCGCCGTCTGAGATTGCGTAGGCCGCGATACCGCCACCGCTCTCGGTGCGGTTCTGCTCGATGCGGCTACCCTCGGTCGAACCAAAATACGTGTGGACCGCGAAAAACCCCATCGATGCGCGGGTCAGCTTAACCAAGTCATGATTGCGAAGCGCCGCATCTGCTTCCATGAGGAGCGCGATCTTGTCTTCGAGAGGAACGGAGAACGGGTCACGTTCGCATGGGCCTTGCCACGTGTCGCGGTACGCGGCCACGGGCGCGAGACGTATTGGACCGCGCGTCACGCGGGCGCTCGCGCGAGCCAGCATCACTGCGTCGCGCGCGACACGAGTAGCTGCCGCTACGCTTAGGTCGCGCGTGGAGGCAAACCCCCACGAACCATCCGCGATGACCCGGACGCCGATGCCTGCGGATTCGTTGGCTTCGGCGGCGTCGAGCCGCCCGTCAGCTATCGCGACACTCTGGGTGCGCGTCGTTACCACCCGTGCGTCAGCGTATGTCGCGCCCGCGAATCGGGCCGCGTCGAGTGCGGCATCGATCAGGTCCCACATGCTACCCCCCTTTAGAGCTGGTCGCTACCGAAAGCGCCGTGCTAGAAGTTCGGAGCCGTACGGGGTGTCGCGGCACCGAGAGGCGGCGCTGTTCTCGGCGTCCAGTCATATCTGCGGGCACCCGCGTAATCGCGTCGCGTTGAGAGCCGAGCAATCTTGACGAAGTCGCCAGTTCTCGGCGCGTGGATGAAGTAGTCGGCACCGATGTAGATGCCCACGTGGTAGATCGGCGAACCGAAGAAGACCGCGTCTCCAGGTTGTAGTGCCGCAGGGACTATCTTCTCGCCCACCAGGAATTGGCTTCCGGAGTAGTGAGGCAGATTGACGCCGTGCTGCTTGAACACCCAGTACAACAGCCCCGAGCAGTCGAAACCAGCTGGCGTCTTGCCTCCCCACAGGTACGGGATCCCGTGGTACGCGAGGGCGGTCTCAACTGGGGAGCCCGGCCCCACGACGATGCCCGAGGAAGCCGCGCCGCTCAAAATCTGCCGCAGAAGTTCGCTTTCCTCGCGCTGTCTCCGCGCTGCCTCCGCGTCGAGGAGTTCGAGGAGCTCGCCCTGAGCCTCGGCCAGCATCTGTTGACGGTCTTGTATGCGCAGCATGATCTCGATCTGGCGGGCGCGCAGTTCGAACTCAAGAGCTTCGGCTTCGGTTGACGCGGTCTTCAGGCGTTCAGCCGTCTTCTCGAGGAGTTCCTGCTGCGCGCGCAGGCCGTGAGCGATATCCGCGTCGGCCGTGCCGAGGGTGTTGAGGAACTTGACGCGGGACACAAGATCCGAAAACGACTCCGCCTCTAACAAGAGCTCCACCGCGCCAAAAGAGCCGTGCTTGTAGAGACTTGTCGCGCGCTTTCCGACCAGTTCGTGTTGGAGTTCGTAGGCTTCGCGCGCCTCGTCGAGGTCCGATTCGGCTACTGAGACGCGCTCATGGGTGGCGTCAAGGCGGTAGACCGCGGCGTTGTACTGTTCCGTTGCGAGCGCGAGCTCGCGGTCGAGATCATCAAGCTGGGCCAGGAACTCATCGAGCAGAGCCTGACGACGGGCCAATTCTTGCCGGAAGCGCAGTGTCTCGGAATTGACCGCGACATCTACGGGGGTGGTGGCGTCAGCGGACGGCGGGGTGCGGAGTTCCGATGCCGGATTCGCCGACTCGCTTGTGGAAGATTCTCCAGTGATCGGGGCCGCGTAGGCGGTGACCGCGCCAACGAATAGAACCGCCGCCAGTGTGATAGTCATCACTTGGGACGAGAGGGAGGTTCGAACCCTCATCCGTTCCGTCACGCGTTGCCCTTCTGTTTCCCGGGACGTAGCCGAGGTACTCCGTACGCATCGGCTGTCACACCGCGCCCCCAATCATCAATTCTATCACGAAACACACGCAAACCGCGGGCCAAATCGCCTGGGTGGGAGCGGTGTGGTACGCCTATCATCAATTCTAACGATGCGCATGGCGAGACTTAGGACGATGCATGGAGATTCGCGGGAGATTAGGCGCTGTCAGGCGGGTACATCCGTATATGCGCGCGGTGAACGGATCGGCGTCTGGGCTCGTCTGAACCCACATGGAAACCATACGCAAAGATACGGGCACGCACGGTCCGCGTAAGGCGCCATCGCGCGGCCCGGCGCACGTGTCTCCAACCGCTGTCATGGCCGTTGTGGCACTTGGTGTCATTGCGGTTCTGATGTCGTGCGCTACCCCTGGTTCGCGCCACTCAGGAGGGCCGCCGTCTCTTTCCGGGCTTGCCGGAAGTGATCCGGTAACGGTGACGCCACGCGGCGACGACCCCGTCGACAAAGTGCCGACGCCTGGTGCCCGAGCTCAGTTGCCCGCACCCCCTCCAGCTGAAACGCCGCCTTTAGCGGAGTGTACCGACGACAACGTGTCACGGAGCTGGTATTACACGCCCTCGCCTTCGTCCGGAGGCCGTCCGGCCGTGCCGCGGGATGCGGCGGCCCTCCTCGGCCGGTACGGAGGGGTGTGGCGCGCTGATACCTCGGCTAAGGTCGTGTACCTGACTTTCGATCAGGGGTACGAGGCAGGCCACACGGGGCGGATTCTCGACGTGCTCAAACGCGAGGGGGTTGCGGCGTCATTTTTTGTGACGCGTGGCTACATCGAAAACAACCCGGATCTCGTCGAGCGCATGACCTCCGAGGGTCACGTCGTGGCGAATCACAGCGCCACGCATCCGTCGATGCCCGAGATCGCGCACGACCCAGCGGCGTTCGAAGCGGAGCTTACGCGTTGCGCGGATGCATATCGCGCACTCACTGGCGTGAGCATGGCGCCCTTCTTCCGGCCGCCGATGGGCGAGTACAGCGCCCGTAGCTTGTGTATGACCGAGCGGCTCGGTTATACGACCGTAATGTGGAGTTTTGCTCACAGGGACTGGCTTACCGATGAGCAGCCGCCGGTTGCGACGACGCTTGCGCGTGTCGTGAATGGAGCGCACCCCGGGGCGATCCTCCTTCTGCACGCGGTCTCGTCGAGCAACACCGAGGCGCTGCCAGGAATCATCACGCGCCTGCGCGCGGAGGGCTATCGTTTCGCCTCACTAAACGAGCTGTCGCGCTGAGCCGGTCTTGGCATGTGAACGAATCGCTGTAGTCCATCGGTGTAGCTGCCGATATTCGCATACGTCATGACCAAGTCACCGCCCGCGCCGAAGTGGTGCGCGCGGGCTTCGCACACGCAGGGGTGATCATTTCCGTGTCCGTGTCTGAGGAGTCCGGGACCACACGACCTCGAAACCGCAGGCTCATGCTTGTCGCCGCGATAGCCCTCGCCGTTGTCGCCTTGGTCGGGGTGGCTGGTGTGTCGACGACGCCACTATTGTGCGGATCCTGTCACACGGTCGCACCGTCGTACGAGGGCTGGCAGGCGTCAGCGCACTCGGACGTGTGGTGTATCCAGTGTCACGCGGACTTTGGCCCGGCCGGTTGGGCGGGTGCGATCCTGAACGGCGCGGACGAACTCGTGAGGTACGCGGTCGATGCTCCTGCGAATCACGAGCTTGCCGCCACGGTTCCTTCCGAGCGGTGCGTCCGATGCCATGCCGATGCGTGGGCTGACGAGGCGTTTGCGGCGTCGCATCCGACCGTCGATGCCCGCTGCGGGGCGTGTCACCGCGAGGCGTACCACACTAACGAGCGAAACGTCTATCCCGAGATGGGGATTGCGGCCCGAGACGTCGTGTACGGTGACTCGGTCACGTGCGCAGAGTGCCACACCACCCGTCAGATGCTCCGCGCCGACATCATGGCGCATCCTTGCGAAATCGTAGAGACATCCGTGCAGGGAAGCGGTGAGGGTTGAGGCGGACAACTGCCCCAGTTGGGGCCCGACATCGCGGTGCTCGTGAGCGATGAGTTCTTCGACACGCAGCACGCGAGGTTCAGGTGCGTGGAGTGCCACGGCGGTGTCGAACCCGCGACAAGCCGTCGGGAGGCGCACTCAGACATGGATCCGGTCCCCTCGGCGGGATACGAGGACTCAGTCTGCTATGCGTGCCATGCGGCCACCGTATCGCGGTTCGCCCGCACGCTGCACGCTGAAACTCGCGGGCTCTCGGGCGACACCGAGGCGATCGTGCTGGGACGCGCCGGGGCCGAGAACCGCTCGGCGCTCGTGCCGGTTCTCGACAGGCAGTGCGGCCAGTGTCATGTGAGCGGGTGCGGCGACTGCCACGTCTCTCGACCACGTCAGGCGGAAGGCGGGCTTATCGACGGGCACGTTTTCCAGCGTTCGCCGAGCACGACGCTCAACTGCGTGGGCTGTCATGGCAGCAGGGTTGAGCGAGAGTTCATCGGCAGAGGTGAGGACGTCGATCGGGGCGAGCGGAAACCTGACGTGCATCGTCTCCAGGCCGAGAAGGAGTGCGTGGATTGTCACACCCGCGAGTGGATACACGGGGACGGCCCGCCGTACGACGCGCGCTACGACAACCCCGAGCCGCCGCGATGCGTCAACTGTCACGAGGCCTCAGATCAGTTCATGGCCGTGGAGTACCACCGCGAACACGCCCACCCGCTCGCTGAGGTCTGGCTCCAGTGCCAGGTGTGCCACGCGCAACCCTACAACAACTGCGCGAACTGTCACGTGGCAGATGACGACGGAGGCTTGCCGTACTATGTTAACGAGCGGTCGTACTTTGGTTTCAACATCGGTCGCAACGCAGCAAGGTCTGCCGAGAGGCCCTGGGATTACGTGGTTGTGCGGCGAGTGCCGGTCTTCTCGGAGACATTTGAGTACTACGTCGAAGATGCGCTCGACCGCTTTGAGGTGTTGCCCACATACAAGTACGCGACCCCGCATTCGATAGCGAGGCGGACCGGGCAGAACGCCTCGTGTGAGGCGTGTCACGAGGACGACACGGTGTTCCTTACACGCGAGGACCTAAACGAACTTCCGATTGAAGAGCAACGAGCGAACGAGGCAGTCGTGGTCGACAGGTGAGTGGTAGTAAGCTGGTACACATCGCCTCGGGCACGACTAAGAGTGAGGGAGACTACGTTGCTTTCGATCACCATTCCCAAAGGATCGCTCGAAGAGCAGACACTGTTCCTATTCGCGCAAGCTGACATTGAGATCAAGAAATCGAGCCGCGCGTACAATCCCACCTGCTCTGATCCCAGAGTTGAACGCGTGAAGATTCTTCGTCCACAGGAGATTCCGGTGTTTGTGCAGGATGGCTACTTCGACCTGGGGATCAGTGGGCACGATTGGATTCGCGAGTCCGGTGCGGACGTGGTTGAGATCGCTGAGCTCCCGTACGCGAAGACGGGTGCCGGCGTTGTACAGATGGTACTCGCTGTGCCGCAGGATTCGCCGGTGACCTCGGCACGAGACATCGCCCCAGGTAGCCGCATCACTACCGAGTTCCCCCGAACTACCAAGGCATTCTTTGACGACCTCGGCATACCGGTCGAGGTCTACTTCAGCTACGGCGCAACCGAGGCGAAGGTGCCTGAGATGATGGACGCGCTCGTCGACCTCACGGAGACGGGCTCCACGCTTCGCCGGAACGGTCTGAAGGTCATTGACGTCATCCTCACTTCGACCACGCGCCTTGTGGCAAACAGGGAGTCGTGGGCCGACCCGGTCAAGCGCCGCGAGATCGAAGAAGTGCGCACTTTGTTGCTCGGTGTCATCGAGGCGAGGGGACGTGTGCTGCTCTCGATGAACGTTCCGGCCTCAAAGATCGACACCGTGGTCGCGGTGCTCCCCGCCATGAAGCGCCCCACCGTGAATATGCTGTACGGGTCGGAGGACTTTGAGGTCACGACGGTCGCCGAGAAGTGCTTGGTCAACACGCTCATCCCGGCCCTCAAGGCGGCCGGCGCCGAAGACATCCTCGAGATCCCCATCACGAAGATCGTGCGATAGGCGCGCTTGCGAGCGCTCGGCGGGAGAGTGCGGTGCGAAGGCGATCGTGGTGGTAGAGGGCGCGGACGGGGGTTTGCGGACAGGGCGTGGACAGGCGTTTGCGCCACGCTCGGGCGGTGTGGTATACATACGTTCCGCCGCACGGCGAATCGGATATTGCGGGGTGGAGCAGTCTGGTAGCTCGTCGGGCTCATAACCCGAAGGTCGCAGGTTCGAATCCTGTCCCCGCTACCAAGAAATTTGCAGGTCAGCACCGGAAACGGGAGCTGGCCTGTTTTGTCATGTCAGACCCCTGTCTAACCCCTGCCTAACACGCCGCTTTGATCTCGGACCGCCGCCGGTCGTGTCGCGCGGCAAACCACTTCATGTCAGACTGAGAGACTAGGATTGGCGACCCGAGGTCGAGGAGGTGTGAAGGGTGAATCCGCAGGCGGCGAGCAAGTTGAGGGGAGCGTTCTTCACCCCCCCGGAGATGGCCGAGTTCATTGCACACTGGGCGCTCCGAACACCGGAAGATTGGGTCTTGGAGCCATCTTGCGGCGAAGCCGCGTTCTTGTTGCCCGCTATCGAACGGCTGCGCGCACTCGGCCAGAACGATCTGGGCATCTCGCAGCAGGTGTGGGGTGCCGAACTTCATGCCCCTTCTGCCAAGATCGCCTGCAAGGCAATTCTTTCATCCACCGGCGTTAGCATCTCTGATCGGGTCCGCGTGGGTGACTTTTTCGAGGCGCGTGCAGGGCGCGACTTGCCCTTGATGGATGCGTGCATCGGCAATCCGCCGTACATCCGCTACCAGTCCTTTGTCGGCGATGCCCGCAAACGGGGTCGAGAGGCAGCCTTTGCGGCTGGCGTCCCAATAGATGGGCTCGCTAGCTCATGGGCGCCGTTCACAGTGCATGCGGCGTCATTCCTCAAGCCTGGCGGTCGGTTAGGACTTGTATTGCCCGCAGAGCTGCTATCGGTCAACTACGCAGCCCCCGTTCGTCGGCACTTTCTCGATCATTTTGGGTGTGTTCGAGTCATTCTCTTCGAAGAACGGGTGTTCCCGGGTGTACTCGAGGAAGTGGTTCTCCTGCTCGCCGAGGGTGAAGGACCGTGTGACAGGTTCGACATAGTACAAGTCGCCGGCCTGTCCGATCTTGTGACCCTCGAGAAGCGGGAGTGGTCAACGTCGCCCGATGCCGGGAAGTGGACAAGGCTGTTGCTTCCGGAGTCAACGCGTGAAGCGGTTGTTGCGATCGACGCTCTCGGAGGGTTCACTTCACTCAGTGACGCAGGCACGCTCTCAATTGGAATGGTCACGGGACGCAACGACTACTTCTGCATCAGCGAAGCTGAAAGGATCGCTCACAACTTAAGTCATGCTCAGCTGCGCAGGATGCTGCCGCCAGGGTCCAAGCATGCACGCGGCATCGAGTACACATCCGCGCACTGGGAGCACGCAAGGGACGAAGGCTCGAGAGTCTGGCTGTTCTCTCCGTCGGGTTATCCAAGCAATGCGGCGCGAGCATATATCCGAAAAGGTGAAGAACTTGAGTTAGACCAAGCGTACAAGTGTCGTGTGCGAACACCTTGGTTCCGTGTCCCGACAGTGGAGGCACCGGATCTTTTCATGGTCTATATGGCCGATGCGGGTCCTCGGTTCATTGAGAATCCGTTGAGGGTACTCAACGTTAACTCGGTTCACGGCCTGTACCTTAATACAGCATGTCGGGGCTTGGCCTCAGTGTTACCGACGGCGTCGCTCTCGACGTTCACCCTACTCGGGGCAGAACTCGTGGGCAGGTCGTACGGCGGCGGTCTGTTGAAACTCGAGCCGCGTGAGGCGCTGAACCTCCCAATTCCATCGGCCGCTTTGATCAAGAGCTGCAAGAAGAAGCTTATGAATGCCAAGCCCGCAGTGGACCTGTACTTGAGACAGGGCCGCTTCGAGGACGCGGTGCAGGTCGTTGACGACATCATCCTCGTGCAGGGGATGTCGCTCCACCCCTGTGTCGTTGAGGGGCTGCGGCACGGTAGAGAGCATTTGTTCGGTCGGCGCAAGAAGCGCAGCCAAGGATAGGAGAGCGATGGGGGTACACGAGGCGCTCATAGGGGCAATCAGAGCGGCCGCTCCGAAGCCGGATGCGTCGGCGAAGCAGTCTGAGAAGAAGAACTACTCCGAGCGGCTCTCGAACACGATCGCGAGAGCCTTCGCCGGGGAGCTGCGTATGGCTGGCGTGATGGATTGTGCACCGCTCGTGAAGGAAGACGGAGCCGCGTACGGCTCAGAGCGTCGAATCGCAGGCGGTATAGGTGCGAAGAAGGTGGACGTGTCATGGTCGACGGACACCAGTGGGTTGCTGCTGGGTATCTCGATCAAGACGATCAGCTTCCCCGATGCTCGCTCCGGCAACTATCAGAAGAACCTCTCAAATCGGCGCGGTGACATGCTCTTTGAGGCGGTCACCTTGCACCGGCGGTTTCCGTTTGCTGTGCTCGGCGGACTCTTCTTTTTGGATGTTGGTGCCACTTCGGACCACACGGATCGGCGCTCCTCAACCGTACAGAACGCGCATGACCTGTTGCGCCTCTTCAGCGGCAGGCCGGATCCAGCGGGAAGAGAAGAGCAGCTGGAGCGCCTCTACGTCGTCACCTACGACGCGACGCCAGGAAGCGAAAGCATTGAGATTCGTGAAGCTGGCCGTTTCGATGAACCCGCCCTTGACGCGAGTCACGTACTCGCAGAGTTGTTGAGCATCGTGGCAGACCGCAACTCGGACTTCTACGACTTCGTGGACGGAGTACTTGTTCCCCGTCGTAGTTAGACAGAGTTTAGAGAGAGTTGACATAATAGAGTAGAGCGCAATATACTCCTACTGTCTAACCGACATGCAGGAGGTATTCGCCGTGTTGACCGAAGAGGAACTTGTTAGAAGCGCCCGACAGCTGGAGACCGCGATCCAAGAGCACGCGTTCGAACTGCTGCGAGTCCAGGGGTCGTACGACCGAGCCCAAAGTCTGATTGTGGTGGCGAGCGATGTGAGCAGGATTGCCTCGCGATTGGATGAGCTTCTCCAAGAGGTGACTACTACCACGGCCACCAGCGGGACCTCATCTGAACCGAAGCGTCGAGCGAATGGTCGGAAGCCCGCCCTCGCCAAGTACCCTCGGTTCTTCGTCAGCTCTGACCGCGTTGTCAAGATTGGCAAAGGCAAGCAGAAGTCGGCCAAGGAGTACCGGCACGAGGCGACGAAGAGATCATTTGATCAGCTAGCTCGGTGGATCGAATCTCAATCGGTTGCCGGTCGTCGAGAATGGCTGGCTAAGGATGCAGACCTAGAGCTGAGTGAGCACGTTCCCGCCTATCAGACGTACCTGCTGATCGCGGCGCTGTCTTCCGCGGGAGTCCTTCGTCAAGTCAAGCGAGGCATGTACTCACTTGGTCCGAACACCGGAGGTCCCAAAGAGTGGTGGGACGTACTTGACTCACTGCCTCCGTTCGAGATGGAGGCGTAGTCGCAGATGGTCGCTCAGTCCTCGCTCTCCAACGTCGACGTGATCGTGTACGCGCTTGCTGACCTGGGCGGAACAGTGACTCAGGTGGCGCACGAGGCACTCGCGTACAGGGCGTTCGAACTTGCGCCAGATCGCTTCTCGTGGACCTTGCCCGAATACCGGCACCTGCCGGACAAAGACATTGCCCGCGTGGCGCTTGTAGACGCTTCGAGAGATAAGTGTGGCAGCTTGGTCATCGGCTCGGTAAAGGCTGGCTACTGGCGGCTCACGCCGGCTGGCGTGAAGTGGTTCGCAGTGCATGGCGACAAAGTGGCAGCCCGGTTAGGCCGTTCTGCACCATCGTCCAGTGGTCGTCCGAACGATGTGAAGCGGATCGTGTCGAGGACGAAAAAGCATTACGTGTTCAAGGAGTTTCAAGCAGGGCGGCTGGAAGAACTGCCCGCGGCGGCTTTCGCGGACATGCTTGGCTGCAGCCCGGATGCGTCTTCGAAGGTGATGAGAAGCAGACTTGACGCACTTGAGAGCGCGGCTGAAGCGTCGAACGAAATAGAACTCAAGGACATGGTTACGGCGCTTGTGGAGCGCTTCGCATCACTTCTGCATGGAGGAGGCTCTGATGAGGCCCGGTAAGGCGATGCCCGTTGAGTTAACGAAACGTCATGGACAGATTGTCGCTTCTGAGTCCATTCGCGATGTATTCGATGCGCTGCGTGAACTCGTAACGAACTCAGATGATAGCTACCACCGGATGGGTCACAAGGGCGGCCGGATAATCGTCGAGGTTAAGCGTCATCGAGGTAGCGTTCCCTCGGTCATCAGAATCCGTGACCGCGCTCAGGGTATGACGTTGGAAGAAATGAAAGCGAAGATCCGGCGCGTCGGCGACCGGACCAGCAGTTCAGGGGACCGGGGGTTCTTCGCCCGTGGAGCGCGTGACTGTGCAGCGTTGGGGGACATGACGTTTGAGTCGATTAAGGACGGGCGCTACCATAAAGCGCAGTTCACCAGGAACTGGGACTTCATTCCCTGGGAAGCCGATGGGCGCAAAGGTGGGTCTCCGCTTGCCACCAAAGAGGATCACGACCGCCTTGGCATAAAGGGACACGGCACTGTGGTGACGATTGAAACCCAAATGAGGGTTCCCAGGTTTCGCACGTTCGAGGAGCGTCTCCCGCTCTTCTGGCCGCTCCGCGACATTCTCGATGAGAACGGCCCGTCTGAGGTGCTCATTGCAGACGGGACCCAGCAAACACTCGCCCCGATTAAAGTGTGCTACCGGATGCCAGAGGCAGAGTTGGTGCTTGATGAGTCATACGCCGTTCCCGGATACGAGGGCGCGTCTGCACACCTCCGCATCTACAGGGCGCCTGATCCCCTCGTTGACGACGCGGACCGATTTCGCCGGTCAGGCATCATCGTCAAGGCGACTCGAGCAATCCATGAATGTTCCTTCCTGCTGGCCCGAGAGTTGGAGAGCGAACCGCTTGCGCGCCGGTACTTCGGGCGTCTTGAGTGCGAGTTCATTGACACCATATGCGAGGAATGGGATGCAGCACGTGAAGCCGGGGAATCACACACCGCGAAAAATCCCGAGTTCCTAGTCGATCCGCAGAGGCAGCGTGGGCTCTCCAGAACTCATCCGTTCACGGCGGCGTTGTATGAGTATCCGACGAGCAAGGTGCGAGAACTCGTGGCCGAAGACCGGCGTTCGGTGACCCAGGATGCGGGCAGCATCGGCAGCGAGGCACTTCAGAAGAGGCTGAGGGATCTTGCCAAGCTCGCCGAGCGATTCCTGCAAGATGAGGGTGAGGCCGAGGACCTAATCACAGACGATGAAGAAGTGCAGGACGATCTGTTCCAGTCCGGCGTTCTCCTCGTTCCGACCTATGCCAAGATCCGAGAGGGGAGAGAGCGAAACCTGACCCTCTACGTGTCGACCAAGCTAGCGGTCACGAGTGAGACTGAGTTTGCTGTGACCGCGGATAGCGGCTCCGTAACCGTTGTCGATTCGGTTGTTTATCTCCGGCCTCACAAGAAGCGCCGGGACGTCATGCTCGGCACCATTGTTTTGCGAGGGGAGTCTACCGAGGAAGGCATTCTGGTCAGCGCGTCCGCGGTGGGATTGCCCAGTGCCGAAGCTCTGGTTAGCATCGTCCCTGATGCTATAGAGGATCGGAACTTCATCGAGAAGCTTGAGTTCGAACACAAAAACTACAAGGTGCGAGAGGGCCGTAAGAAGACGCTGAGGATATTCGCTCAATACCCGGATCTTGTCACTGGGGAAACACCAATCCGTGTAATCTCAAGCTCGCCGCAGGATGTCGTCGTTCGCGGTCACGCCACCCTTGTGCCAGTTGATGGAACAAACTTCGCGGCAGCGGAGATTGTCATTGAGGCTCGCCGTCAGCTCGCTGCGCCGGTGACCATCACGGCCTCCGCGAACGACGCGTCATGCGTCGCGCAAGTGAGGGTGGTCCAGGACGAGCGACAAGGTGTGCCGCTGAGGATTGACATAGTCGACAAACCACTGTGGGGCTTCAGGGCTCAGTGGTCCGATGCCGAGGGCAGACCCAATGTGCTGCAGGTGTCCGCACAGCATCCTTCGGTGAGGCGCTATCTCGGCGCAGCCCCGGAATACGCCGGTCAAGATTCGTCCCTTTGTCGACTGCTGCTTGCCGAAATCGTCAGCGAAGCAATCTGCAGACGGACTCTTACCTATCAGGCTAGGAATCGCTCCTGGGAGTTCGACTGGGCGCGGATGCAAGACAATGAGGAAATTGTCGACAACGTAATGGTTCATTTCAACCGACTCACTCAGTCATTCCTGCCAATGGCCCACAAGGCGATGCTTGGCGACAGTGAGGTTCGCAAATTCGTCGAGTCAACAGAGGCTACTCACAGGCAAGAGGACGGACAGCTCTTCTGAGACGTGATATATCGGGCTCGTATCGGCTTCATTCGAGTGTTGTGTTTAACCCGAACGTCGAAGTCCTCTTAGCGGTCATAGGGCTGGTCAACATCCTCAACACCTTGACGGTGCATCCGAGATTGACTGAGCAGGAGCGGTCAAGATGAGGCAAAAGTCCGTCGCGATGCGCCCTATGTGTCGCTGGTTATCCGTTCAGCCAGATCTCGTAGTCTGCGGCATCGCTAGGCAGGTACAGCTTCCATGTTGCGACCCACCGCCCAGTCTCGCTCTTGCCCGTGAAGTAGTACGGGCCGGGACCAAGCATGTCACGCATCACTACAAGGTCGTCTTCTGCGACGTACCAGTCTCTTGCCCGCTGCTCCAGCACCAACCCGACTCGGGCGACTGCGGTTGACGTTCCCAGTGCTCTGAGATACTCGATGACGTTCGATGAGTCCACGAATGGCAGCGATGCGAGACTGCGGAAGACTTCTTCCGGGCCGCCGCACAAGTCGGAGCGATTGACCGCGTCGACTAGCGTTCGTTCTCGGGACGACACCCGCACTACTCCTCCGGGCCGCCGAAGCAGTGTCGTGAAGCGGACGTCACCCTCGGGCTTCAACGGGCTTGGCAGGTCGTAGCGTTCGTAGGAGAAGCCGCGGTAGGCGAATCGCCTGACCCTTCTGGTGGTAGTGAACTGAACCCTACGCCATGGGGAGTGGGCGAGACCGTGTGCCTCTAAGGCAGAGTGATAGACGAGTGTGGTGTCGGGAGCCAATTTCGTCGCAACCACGAATGGGTCCGGTTCGACCGAAGCGTACTGACCTGCCCGAGAGACGTACACGCCTCGCACGACACGGTCGACGAGTCCTCTCCGAGTGGCTCGCATCAGGAGGTTGTAGTGTGTCTGACTCTCGCCTAGCTCGCTGCGGAACTCGTCGAGTGAGAACACGGGATGCACTTCTAAGTAGGACTGAACACCCATAATTGGTCTCCTTGACGAGATACTATCACTGAAAGTGACACTTTTGAGTCGAAATTCCCAATACAGACGACCTAGACCCTGCAAGAACTCCCAAGTTAGCGCAAAATCAGCGTATCAATCACCAACGCCGCCGATTCCACAAGGAGCCTGACGCAGGTCAGAACCGGCTCCCCGGCGGCAGCGTGAGAATGAACGTCGTGCCGACTCCGACTTCGCTCTCAACCCGCACCTCGCCGCCGATCAGCGTCGCGAATTGTCGGCACAGCGGAAGTCCGAGCCCGGTCCCTCTCGACTTCGCGACACCAGGCTGCTGCAACTGGACGAAAGGCTCGAAGATACGCTCGAGCTCCTCGGAGGGAATTCCTGGTCCCGTATCAGCGACCGAGTACGTCACTGAGCCGTCACCGGAGTCTTCAAGCGTGAGTGTCACTGCGCCGCTATCGGTGAAACTGATCGCGTTGCCGGTCAGGTTGAAAAGGATCTGCCGGACCTTCATCGCGTCTGAGATGATTTCACTCCCGGAGTACGTGCACGCCACATTGAGTGCCAAGTGCTTCGTTTCGGCGAGCGGCCGCATGTTCTCAGCGATCTCGTACAGGAGTGCCGCGGGGTCGAACGGTGCGCGCGTGATCTCGGTCGCTCCGATCTCCACCTTGGCCACGTCGAGGATGTCGTTGATGAGCGTCAAGAGTTGCTTGCCTGAGCGGTTGATCATCGCCGCCTGGCGGTGTTGCTCCTCGTTGAGGTTCCCGGCGAGCCCTTGAACCAGGATGCCGGAGAATCCGATGATCGAGTTCATCGGCGTGCGGAGCTCGTGACTCATGTTCGCCAGAAAGCGGGTCTTGGCGGTGTTTGCTTCCTCTAGGAGCCGGTTTGTCTCACGTAGCTCGCGCGTGCGCTCCTCCACGATCTCTTCAAGGCGGTCTCGATGGCGAGCCAGCTCGATTTCTGCGGTTTTTCGTGCCGTGATGTCGATAAGGACGCCCTGGAGCGAGTTGACCGTACCGTCGGTACCACGGACAGGCCAACTCTGATCTGCGACCCAGCGGGTCTCACCTTCCGGCGTAAGGATGCGGTACTCGAGTTCGATGTTGATGGCATCCGCATCAAGGTACGCCGCGATCTCCCGAGTGACACGTTCGACGTCGTCAGGATGGATGAGCCGACTGTGAAGGAATTTCTCTCGCATGAGCGTCGCCGCGTCGTAGCCAAACCGGGTGACACCGCGGGACACGAACTCGAGCGGCCAACCCTCGCTGTTTCCCCACGTGAACGCTACCGCTGGGCTGCGGGCGAGGATCTCGTCGAGGTCGACGATCCGCCGTTCGGCCAGGCGCCGCTCAGTGACATCGGTCATGATAGAGAGGGCCCACGTTTCGCCGCTCAGGACGACCGGTTTCGTCGCGAACCCGACCACGCGTTCGGTACCGTCCTTGCGGACTATGGGAAACTCGACGTAGGGCAGATCGCCGTTGAGCGCCTCGGTTGTGAGGCGCACCGCCTCCGCTCGGCGCACCGCATCAGGGTAGACGAGGTTGAACCATCCGTGCTCACGCACTTCGGCAAGCGTGTAGCCGCTGATTGCCTCCATCGCATCGTTATAGACGGCTACGGTGCCATCTTGCTTGGCGAGCGATATGCCTTGTTCGGTCTGCTCGATGATCGCACGGAACCTGGCTTCGCTGTCTCTAAGCGTCCGGTCGCGCTCGATACGCTCCTCTTGGTCAAGCATCAATCTCGCGATCAGGACGAAGCCGATGGGATAAAGAATGAGCACAGGTGCGGCGATGGCTGCGCGGATATCAGGTCCAATATCGCGCGGCAGGGTGACCGTCAACGCGAGCATGACAAGGTGCACCAACATGCCGAAGAGCCACAACGGGAGCGGACGATTGAGCCACGGGTATCGCCGCCGTAGATAGTACAGCGCTACGCCGAGCGCGGCTGACGTCACGATGACAAGAACGCCCATCGTCACGCCAGCGCTACCGAGCCACACACGGTACGCAATCGCCATTGCGGCGGCGAGGATGCCGGTGACGGGGCCTCCAAAAAATCCCGCGACCGCTAGCACGATCGAGCGACCGTCGAAGACGACACCCGGAGCCACCGTGACAGCGGTCATCATGCCGGCGATCGCTACTGAGCCGTAGAGAAGTCCCGAAAACACGTGGTGTCCGATGGTGTGCCGTTCCCACTGCCGCAGGATTAGCTGGTGCACCACGCTTAAGGTTATGAGCAACGCGATATTGTGGATCAAGCCGAGAACGACCACGTCACGCCCCCTTACCTTCGATCAAGGATAGGTGAACGCTGCGTGAATGTCAGTACGTGCCAGAGTGCTTGGAAGCTACGCGCGCGAATGCAGCGCGCGATAGATCTCGACCATCGCGAGTGTATCGTGGCGGCAGTAGTCGAGCAGGTCACGCCGGATCTGCTCGGCGCGTTGCGGTGGCGTGCCCGCCGCGAGCATCTCGGCCGTCGCGGCCATCGCTTGCTCGCCGTCGCTCACCACGAGCGCGTCGTACGGCGGAAGGTCGGGGGCGAGCACCTGGATTGCTCGCTTGATCGACCATCCGCGCGGACCGAGAATCGGGTGTGAGCAACCGTCTCGGACTACGCGCGTGCCGAGGTCGAAGGCCACTAAGCCCCCGCCGCGCGGAGACCTGAGGCTGGCGTACGAGACGCCCGCATCGGCGAGCTTTCGGGTCAGTGCGTCGAAAAACCCGGGAATCCGTTCGATCAGCGGTTGGCGCCACTCCGGATACCGTAGCGCGATGTCGACAAGCGCGGTGCGCTCGAACGTCGAGTAGTGCACGAACGTGCCCGAGGCGCCGAGGGTCTCGAAGAGGGAGTGCATGAACTCGAGCGCCGGGTCGTGCCGCGCGTGGTCGACGAGGTACTGGGCGTGGGTGAGCGTGCCGTCCTGATCGAGTGAGTGCACCGACCACTGCACCTTCACCGTCTGGAACGGGCTCGTTCCTGGGAACAGCGGAAGCGCGGGATTGACAGTCTCGAAGTCGACGAAGTACAGCGGGAATGGAAGCTCTGAGAGGCGGCTGAGGACGGTCGGCTCCGTGACGAGCTTTCCGTCGACAGCGACTGGGACCTCGCCGCGTGCACACCACTCGGCGAACTCGCACGGGTACGGACGGTCGCACGAGACCCCAGCAGGACGGTCGGGGACATCGGGCAGCGCGAGCACCGCCATCATCCGTGCGAGGTTGAGCGGTACCTCGCGCACGTACTCGAACGCATCCTGGGTGACATCCGTCGCGGCAAGGACGGAGTAGGGGTCGTACGCGCCACCTGGATACACGTAGGCGCGATCAAGGTGCATGAGTGAGACACGCCGCACATCGATCCCGCTGCCGAGCAAGACGTGCAGCTGCACCCCTACGTCGGGCAGGTGTTTTTCACGCCGGTAGCCGACGGTCGACTTGACCTCGATGAGCTCCCACCCGCCCTCGGGCAGCCGCCGCAGGACGTCAACGCGAACCTTCACGTTGTCGTGAGTGAATGCGGCCTCGAAGAGTGTCGCGGCCCCTTGGCCGATCAGGCCGCGAGTCCGAGTGACGGCGTCGCTGTGCTCGAGAGGCCCTTCTTCGATCAGAATGCCGTCAGGGTAGCGGGCTTGCGCGAGATCCCCCACACGGTGTCCCACGTCGAATCGCATCTGCTGTGCCGTGTCTGGCGGAGTGGCAAGCTCGTAGCGGTGGACCGACAGGTAGAGTGCGCGTGGACAGCGCAACCCCTTCACGTATCGCGATTTTGAGAGGCGGTCGGTCAGATTCATGGGTGCACCTTCGCTCGCCCGACTTCGTCAGTTCAATGTATCTGAAGGTTAGCGCACCGCTCTGACACGCGTCTGTCCGCGCTCTTACCTCACCTCCCGGTACCACGCGCCGTGCCGTTCCTTCGCGTACTCGGCGTCTATGTATCCTGAGAACATCGCTGGCAGCAGCGCCCGATTCGCCTTGAACACGAACGCAAATAGGTGTCCCGCGATGCCGAGCACCAGCAACACCGCCGCGACATTGTGTGTGGCCGTCGAGAGGAACACGAGCATGTAGGGCAGGTCGACACCGGGCAGGTTCTTGACGACCTTGACTAGGCCAGACACCGTGACCACGATGAGGTTCACTCCGATGAACGCATACGCCAGACGCTGCTCCGCCAGGTACTTGTGCGAGACCGGCTCCTCGCCGCGCCCAAGCATCGCCGAGATGATCTGAACTGACTCGCGAGCATCGCCCCGCCTCGGCAGAATTGTGAAGCGGCCGCGGGCCACCGAGAACACGACGTGAAAGGCCATCCCCGCGATCAGGATCATGGCAGCGACGTAGTGGATGATGAGCGTGATGCCGTAATCGGCCGCCCAGGCCATCCCAGGCAGGCTCGCGATGCCGAACCGTTCGTACATCGGCATCTGGCCGAAGCCCGAGAATACGAGGGCGAGCGTCGCGAGGGAGACCGTCCAGTGCGCGATGCGGTTACCGAGAACCTGCCGAAGAATGCGGGGCGCGCGATTCGATGGTGCGACAGGGCGGCTCACTCGGCGTCTCCCTTCATCGCCTTTACGGCTGCAAACGCGGCAGCGGCCACCCCGGCTACTGGTGCGATGGCGTATCCGAGGGCCATGCCGTTGACGGTGTCGAGGTAGTTCTCAGCGCTTGGTTTCATGCCGGGTACACCGGAGCGGACTTTCTCGGGAAGCGTCTCTCGGCGCTCGGCGATGGCGGCGTCAATCGCCTCGAAAGGCACCGGTGAGACGTAGAACGTCGAGGTCCCGCCGTTTTCCGTGGCGCCATAGAGGTGGCCACCGATCTGTGTCGCGCGAGTCTGGGCCGCGTCACGCATCTGCTCTTTTGGCCCGAAAATGACCGCGCCGTTTGGACACGCCGAGACGCATGCTGGCTGCTCGCCTTCCGCGATGAGATCGGCACACATATCGCACTTGTACATGACGCCCCCGCCGATAAGCCCCGGCGCGATCTTCATGTAAAGGCCCGTACCGGCCTGGCGTTGCGGGATGTTCCACGAGCACACCGAGCGGCACTTAGCGCCGCCCATGCAGCCGTCGGGGTTGATGGTTACCGCGCCCTCGGGCGTTTTGTCCATGACGCTGAACGGACAGAGGTTTGCGCACGGCGGATTGTCGCAGTGCATGCAGCGACGGGGGATACTGAGGCTGACGCCGTCGACTTCGACTTTCTCGACGTACGTCCAGTTGTAGGGGGTGAGCTTGTCGGTAGCCTCGCGCTCGGCCCGCCAGTCTTCAAAGGTGCCGCTCGGCCAGTTGGCGGGAATGTCGTCGACGGGGTTAGGGTATCTCGACTCGTTCTTCACGCGGCACGCGGTGACACATTCACCGCAACCCTCACATTTTGTGAGATCGATGAACGTGCCCACTGCGGTTTCGGCGGACGCGGCAACGGCGCGTCCAGGGGTTGCGAGGATGGCGGCGGCACTTGCACCGGCAAACAATGAACGGCCGAGGAACGCTCGTCTGCTGATCTTCTCCACGGGCGGGGTACCTCCAGGTGTGTTGTAGTCGCTGGCGTGCGGGGAATGGTTTTTGGAGTTCTAACATACCCCCATGGGTATGTCAAACACGCGAACCTCAAACCGGGACGCTGCGTTGCTCGCATTTTTCGCAGGGTGGATGTACTTTCGTTTCGTGGCTGCGGTGGAGTCGATGGAGAATCTGGCGGTACGTGTCGGCCTGCGCGAAAGGAGGAGTACGGATGCTTGTGAGACGTCGAATGTTGGCCCTGGCGACAGCGGCGATGCTCTCCGTCATGGTTGGTGCGGGTGGGTGTGCGGTGCCGTCTCCGCCGGACGGCGCGCCTCAGTTGCGTGGCGTGATCGTTTCGGCCGAGCCGGGCAGTGACGGCGGCACTGTGCGGGTCGTGTGGGACGAGTCGGTCGGAGAGATGATGGATCTTGACTCGTGTGACGTGCGGGTGGGTCCTGAGACCGAGGTCTTCGACGCCGCCGGCGTGCTCGCGGACTTTTCAGTGCTCACCGAGCGTGTCGTGGTCGACGTGTGGATCAGCGGTCCGATCGCCGAGTCCTACCCGCCGCAAGCGACCGCAGATGCGATCGAGATCGTTGGCACTTTCGACGCGAACCGGCCGCTACCGATACCGGGCGGGCTGGTTGAGCCGTAGCAGGACGCCCGTGTTAACCGCAGGTCAGGTAAGGAGTACGGCGGAAGGCAGGGATCGCCATGGACGCACGCCGCCTTGTCGCGGACAGGCTCTACGCGCAACCCACGCTCGAGGGAGCCGGTGTGCGGCTCAAGCGCGCTTTCGGATTTGGCGCCGAGCACCTTTTCGACCCGTTTCTGATGCTCGATGACTTCCGCGGAGACGACCCCGCCGACTACCGCGCAGGCTTTCCTTGGCACCCGCACCGGGGTATCGAGACGATCACGTACATGCTGCGCGGCGATGTCGCGCACGGCGACAGCCTCGGCAACGCGGGCGTGATCGGTGCCGGCGACGTGCAGTGGATGACCGCAGGTAGCGGCATCATCCACCAGGAGATGCCCGAGGGCGATGCCGAGGGGCGCATGGGCGGCTTCCAGCTCTGGGCGAATCTGCCCGCAGCCGACAAGATGATGGACCCGCGCTACCGCTCGCTTTCCGCTGACGACTCGCCGCTCGTTACGACAGCGTCCGGCGCTCACGTGCGCGTGATCGCCGGCGAGGTCGACGGCGTGCGCGGCCCGGTCGACGACGTCGTCATCGACCCGGAGTACCTCGATGTCGCACTGCCCGCAGGCGCCGAGTTTGTCCACCCGATCGCGGCCGACCGCACCGCATTCGCGTACGTGCACGGCGGTGTCGCCGAGTTCGCACCCGGGGTCGAGGCGGGCAACACGACAGTCGTGCTCTTCGCCGAGGGGGACCATGTCCGCATCCGCGCGCTCGGCGACGAAACCGCGTGCTTCCTGCTGATTTCTGGGTGTCCGCTGCGCGAACCGATCGCGTGGCGCGGTCCGATCGTGATGAACACCGACGAGGAGCTTCGCACCGCGTTCGCCGAGTACCGTGAAGGCACCTTCGTGAAGGTGGGTGCGGTGCCGGGGGCGTGAGCGCTGAGGATCCCGGGACGGAAGGACACCCGATGACGCCCGAGCGGACCGCACTCATCGCGACGGTGGGCGCGGTGGTGACCGGAGCGGCTATCGCCGTGGCCGGCTCTGCCGGTGGTGCGACGGCGGGCGGCGTCCCACTCTTCGCCCTGGCGGTAGGTGTGGCGTTCGCGATCCAGTGGGTGGCATTCGTGCCGGCCTACCTGCTGCAGACGGAGCACTTTTACGACCTGACCGGCAGCCTCAGCTACATCACAGTGGTCACGCTCGTGCTCGTGCTCGCGCCAGAGCGCGACGTGCGCTCGCTCGTGCTCTGGGCGCTCGTGGTCGTGTGGGCGGTGCGGCTTGGCACGTTCCTGTTCGCGCGCGTGCGGCGCGCAGGCAAGGACGCGCGTTTTGACGAGATCCGCCCCTCGCTTGTGCGCTTCCTCATGGCGTGGACGCTGCAGGGACTTTGGGTGAGTCTCACGCTCGGCGCGGCGCTCGCTGCGATCACATCTGTCGAGGGCTCCGCCACTGGGGAGGGCGTGCTTGCAGGTGCGCTTGCGGGTGTCGATGGGTTCCTTGTTGCGGGCGTGCTCTTGTGGGCGGCCGGCTTCGCGATCGAGGCGGTCGCAGACGCCCAGAAGCACCGCTTCCGGACAGACTCGGCCAACCGCGGCCGCTTCATCTCGACGGGACTCTGGGCGTGGTCGCGCCACCCTAACTACTTCGGCGAGATCGTGCTGTGGGTCGGGGTCGCGATCATCGCGCTGCCGACGCTTGGCGGATGGCAGTACGCCACGCTAGTTTCACCGGTGTTCGTCTACGTGCTGCTCACGCGGATAAGCGGCGTACCGATGCTCGAGCGGGCCGCCGATGGCCGCTGGGGCGGCGACCTGGGCTACGAGCGCTACAAGGCGGCCACGCCGGTACTCGTGCCGAGGAGGCCGCGCGCGTAAGCGGAGGGCTCCGTTGGCCTGTCATCCCGATGGGTTACTCTCCTGTAGTCGGCCTGCACGCTGTCGCCTACCTCCAGGAGAGCCGCGGATGTCCCTGCGCACCACATCGATCGAAACCACGCTGGCCGAGGTGTTCGGCTATTCGGAGTTCCGCCCGCATCAGGCAGAGATCATCGAGCATGTGATCGCCGGCGGTGACGCATTCGTGCTCATGCCCACCGGCGGCGGCAAGTCGCTCTGCTACCAGATCCCGGCGCTGCACCGCCCCGGGGTCGCGGTCGTGGTCTCGCCGCTGATCGCGCTCATGAAAGACCAAGTCGACGCGTTGCGTGCCAACGGCGTCGCTGCAGCCGTCTTGAACTCCTCGCTTTCTGCCGAGGAGTCGCGCGCGGTCCTTCGCGACCTGCGCGCCGGGGCGATCGACCTCCTCTACGTCGCGCCCGAGCGGCTTGTGCTCGACGGGTTCCTCGGCGAGTTGGCGCGGCTCGAGATCGCGCTTTTCGCCATCGACGAGGCGCACTGCGTGAGCCAGTGGGGCCACGACTTCCGGCCAGAGTACGTTCGCCTGTCGGTGTTGCGCGAGCGGTTCGCGGGCGTGCCCATCGTCGCGCTCACAGCGACCGCCGACGAGCAGACGCGCGCGGACGTGCTTCGCCAGCTTGGGCTTGGCGACGCGCGGGTCTTCGCGACCGGGTTCGACCGGCCCAACATCCACTACTCGGCGGCGTACAAGAGCAAGCCGGCCGCACAGCTCGTCGAGTTCTTGCGCGAGTACCGTGGAGCGTCGGGGATCGTCTACGCGCTCTCGCGCAAGCGGGTCGAGCAGGTTGCGGAGAGTCTGCGCGCGGCGGGGTTCTCGGCGGGCGCGTATCACGCGGGCATGGACGCGGCCGCGCGTACGCGGGTGCAGGAGGCGTTCCTCGGCGACAGGCTCGACATCGTGGTGGCGACGGTGGCGTTTGGGATGGGGATCGACAAGCCCGACGTGCGCTTCGTGGTCCACTACGACATGCCCAAGTCGATCGAGGGCTACTACCAGGAGACCGGCCGGGCGGGGCGCGACGGTCTGCCGGCGCGGGCGCTGATGCTCTGGAGCATGCAAGACATGGTGACCGCGCGCGGCTTCATCGAGGCGGGCGGGAACGAAGAGCAGCGCCGCATCGAGTTGCACAAATTGGGTGCGATGATAGCGTTCGCCGAGGCGCTCTCGTGCCGCCGGGCCGCGCTGCTCGGCTACTTTGGCGAGGAGCTGGAGGACGCGTGCGGGTGCTGCGACGTGTGCGACACGCCGCCGGAGACCTACGACGCGACGGTGGACGCGCAGAAGGCGCTCTCGGCGGTCTACCGGCTGGGGGAGCGGTTCGGGCTCGGGTACGTGGTCGACGTAGTGCGGGGGGCGGCCATCGAGCGGATCCTCGCCAACGGGCACGACCGGCTCTCTGTCTACGGGATCGGCGCTGAGCACTCACGCGACGAGTGGACGTCGATCGTCCGCCAGCTTATCCACCGCGGCTACCTGCGCGTCGACGTTGCCGAGTACTCGACGCTCAAGCTCGCCGGAAGGGCTGGAGAGGTGCTGCGGGGCGAGGAGACGGTCGTGCTCGCGCGCCCGCCCGCGCCGCGCACAAAGACCCCTGCCGAGAAACCCGCCGCCAAGGGTGCGCGCGCCCCCCGCTCGCTTCAGACCGAGGAGCAGGTCGCGCTCTTCGAGCGGCTCCGCGAGCTCAGGCGCGAGATCGCCGCGGAACAACAGGTGCCCGCGTACGTCGTCTTCGCCGACGCCGCACTCGCCGACATGGCACGCCGTGCGCCGGGCACTCGCGAGGAGTTCCTCGCCGTGAGCGGCGTGGGGGCGGCGAAGCTCGAGCGCTACGGGGAGGCGTTCCTCGCGGCGATCGCGGAGGGGTAGGGGCGCCCTGTCTTTCGTTCATGACAGATGTTACACTTATTACACTTAGGGAGGGATAATTCGTTGAGGTGAGGTCATGAGCCGCCCATACAGTATGAAAGATACGGGCGAGTTGATCGTTCCGGACTCCGCAGATTCCGAGCAAGCCAAGCAGCTCCTCGACTTCATCGCTCGGGAAGGCGCTAGCGCAGTGCCGCGGCTTGTCAGCGAGAGTGGTCAGGAGGTCCGGCTGCCTCCTGCCGTATACCGCGCATTGGGGGAAGCCGCCGAAGCGCTAGCCGGCGGCAGCTCGGTCACGGTACTGCCGACACAGCACGAGCTAACAAGCACCGAGGCGGCAGATGTTCTCAATGTCTCCCGCCCCCACCTCGTAGGGCTCCTCGACGCAGGTGAGATTCCGTTTCACAAGGTCGGATCGCATCGGAGAGTTCGCCTCGATGACCTCCTGACGTACAGGCGACGCCGCGATAGCGGTCGACGCGAGGCGCTGAGACGCCTCACCCGTGACGCACAAGATGCCGGCCTGGACTTCTAACCTGTGGCGACTCGCGTGGTTCTCGATGCCTGCGTGCTCTACCCGGTGGCCCTCCGGGATTCCCTGCTCAGACTAGCGGAGCTAGACCTCCTGTAGGATGCGGATGATCCGGCAGTTCTCCGATGACACCAGCAATCCACCGATGTCGATCTGCGAGATTCTGGACGCCGTCGGTCGCTCGGCGCCCCTCTTCGCCGAGCGCGCACGCAGGTTGCTCACACAGCTCGGCGAGTGATCGATATGGCATCCGAGGTAGCGCTCGGGCAGACTCGCGCTCCCCTCGGATCGTTTACCCCTCTACCAGCGCGAGCTCGACCGCCGCGCGCGTGTGCAGCTCGCCGGTGTCGAAGAGTGGCACCGGCGAATCGTCGGCCGAGACGAGAAACGGGATCTCCGTGCACCCAGCACGATGCCGCCGACACCGCGCGCCACCAGCCCGGCGATGATCTCGCGAATGGGAGATCGTGCTGTGGACCGGGGTGGCGATCGTCGCGTTCCCGGTGCTGGAAGGGTGGCAGTACGCCACACTCGTCTCGCCGGTGTTCTGGCCGGGGAGGCCGGGGTAAGAATGTGGTGGTACGAAGTGGACTTGGACGTGACCGTCCCGGCCTGTTGTACTTGACGCCTCTCAAAAGACCGGCTGCTGCACGGTGGTGATCGAGATTCTCCACTGATGGCCACAGATTGCGGTCGTTCGGACTCTCCGGCTTGCGTTATACGCAGTGTCGATGTATGGTGCGTATAACAACTGGAGGTGGGCACGTGGAGCGACAGCCGCTTGAAGTCCAGACGATCTACGCCGAGCTGCTTGAGAGGATCGCTGCTTACGAGGCTTCGCGCACCATCGGGCACACTGCGGGTTCTTTCGTCACGAAGACGGTGAAAGGTCAGGAGTACTACTACTTCCAGCAGGTGGGGCCCGGCGCAGCTAAGAGCCAAACCTACCTGGGCCGACGGGATGCTTCACTCGACGAGCTGGCCGATCGGTTCGCCCAGGGGAGAGCGAATGTTGCCGACGACCAACGATCCATGGAGCGGCTGGCGGCTCTGCTGCGTGTGGGTGGCGCCATGGTCACCGATGCGCCATCGGCCCGTGTGCTTCGCGCGCTTGCGGACGCCGGGGTCTTCCATGCTGGCGGAGTCCTGGTAGGGACTCATGCGTTCATCGTGCTTGGGAATCTCCTCGGAGTCCGCTGGACCACTTCTCTGCGGACACAGGATGTAGGTATCGCGGCTGACCCCGGGCTTGATGTTGCGGTTCCGGGCGCTAGGGCCGACCTCCCTTCAGCGCTGGACAGCCTGGAGATGGGCTTCCTTCCGGTTCCTCGTCTCGACCCTAACAGCCCGTCCACTTCGTTCAAAGTGCGGGGACAGAGCCTGCGGGTGGACCTTCTGACGCCGTCTGCGAGGACTCGATCGCGTCCGGTGGACTTGCCCAGGTTCGCCGCTGTGGCGCAGCCCCTGAGGTTCCTGGACTACCTTATCGAGAAACCCTTGAAAGCGGCGGTAGTCGATGGCGGGGTGGTGGCAGTCAACGTGCCCGATGCGGCGCGGTTTGCTCTCCACAAGTTGATTATCGCAGGAGAGCGTCCGGCTGCGATGCAGTCGAAGCGGGAGAAGGACCTCTTGCAGGCGGCGCAGATACTCGAGGTGCTGCATGAGGATCGGCCGGGAGATCTCGTGCTTGCCTGGGAGACACTTGCTGCCCGGGGAAAGTCGTGGGTGAATCGGGTGGTGAAGTCCGTCGCAGCGCTTGATCGCGTTTCGCCCAGCGCTGCGCAGAGCGTTCGGGATCTCGTCGGATAGGCGACCTCCAGGATCGCGATGAGCGCGGGCCACACCCGGTCGGGCCTGGCGGTACGCCGAGCACGTCGGTCCGGCAGGCGACACGCGGAACCCAGACCCCTACTCCACCCAGTACTCGGGCCGGTCCATCGCCTCGGCGCACACGACTCGACCCCGCACCAGGCCGAGCGCATGCGGTGTGAGCGCGCGGACCATCCACGCTTCCTCAGGTGAGACAAGGTAGGGTGCCGGCAGGCCGTGAGGGTACGCCGGCACGAAACCGTGACGTGGATAGTACTCCGGATGGCCGGCAACGAAGACGAGAGCCACGCCGGAGTTGGCGAGGAGTTCGACTCCGCGTTCGATCAGGCGGCCGCCAACTCCCTGGCGCTGGGCCTCGGGCACGACCGCGAGCGGCGCGAGCATGGATGCCGAAATGTTGTGGGCACCGTTTTCAATCCGGGCGGCGGTGAAGAGGATGTGACCGACCGTGTGACCGCCATCGCGGGCCAGAAGTGAGAGCAGGGGATGTGCGGTCGGGTCGCCGATCAGCTCGCGAACGAGATCGGCCTCGTCTTCCTGCCCAAACGCTAGCCGCTCGACGGCGAGTACGTCATCGAGGTCCGATGCGGTGGCTTCGACGATCTCTAGCATCTAGGGGCTCCTTACCTCAGGTGCTCTTCGATATCTTCAGGCTTGAGGTTGTTGAAGTCGAGCGAGATGTCGTGTTCCTCTGCCAAACCCGGCGTCGAACGGGTATTGTTGAATCGGAATCACACATCGTTGCATAACGAGCCGCATGCAGCGTGACGCCGGGAGGAGCCCGCGTGATCAAGGTCGCCCTATGGGGAACTGGGATGATGGGGCAGGGGCTGCTCGGCTACCTTCTCGATCGTCCCGCTGACGTCGATCTCGTGGGCGCCATCGATATCGATCCCGCCAAAGACGGCGCGAGTGTGGGCGAGCTTCTTGGCAGGGAATGTGACGTGCGGGTGACGACCGACTCAGAGGCGGTGCTCGCGCGAGCACCCGACGTCGTGTGTATTTGCACCCAAAGCAACCTGCACGAGATCACCGGACAGGTGGAAGCGAGCGTCCGTGCCGTCGCGAATGTGCTCTGCACAGCCGAGGCGCTTGCGTACCCGTGGGCGAGCGATCCTGAATGGGCCGAACGGATCGATGCGCTCGCGCGCCAGCACGGTGTTTCGGTTCTCGGTACCGGCATCAACCCGGGATTCGTGTTGGATGCGCTTGTTGTGGCGTGGACATCGGTCTGCCTGCGGGTCGACCGCATCGAGGCGCGGCGCGTCAACGACCTGTCGCCGTTTGGGCCCACCGTGATGGCGAGCCAGGGCGTCGGCGTGACCGTCGCGGAGTTCGAACGCGGCGTTGCCGACGGCACGATCGCCGGTCATATCGGCTTTCCCGAGTCGATCAACCTCATCGCGCGCGCGCTTGGCTGGACGATCGACGAGATCGCCGAGGAGCGCTCGCCGATCGTCTCAAGCGTGCTACGCCAGACGCCACATGTGCGCGTGGAGCCAGGTACAGTGGCCGGTTGCACTCACGTCGCTCGCGGCTACAGCAGAGGAGAGCTCAAGATCGAGCTCATCCATCCGCAACAGATCCACCCGCACCTTGAAGGCGTTGAGACCGGAGATAGTATCCGCATCTATGGTGACCCGGAGATCAGCATGACCAACATGCCCGAGGTGCCCGGAGGCAAAGGCACGTACGCGAGCACGGGCAACTACATCCCGCTCATCGGCGCGGCACCGCCAGGTCTGCTGACCGTTGTCGACATGCCGCTGCCGAGGTTCTGGGAGCCAACGCGTACGGGAGGCTGGTGCGGCGATGACGCGCGATCGTTGTGAGGTCGATCAGTGGGTCGAGATCGAGCGCGTATTGCTTGAGCCTTCCGATCGGGCGGGAAACCTGCCCGACGACACCGCCGCACAGCCGCTTCGCGTGTGGGTGCGGGGGTTCGCGCGCGATGAGGTCTCGCTCGGCGAGGAGTGTGAGGTAGAGACGGTGACGGGCCGCGTGGTCGCTGGCGTACTCACGGCTGTCAACCCGGGGTACACGCACACCTTTGGCACCCCGCCTCCGGGCATCGCTGGGATCGGGCGCGATTTGCGCGCGAGGGTAGCCGCGTACCGGGCAGACGATTCCGAGGCGACCGCCCACAGGCCGGGTGAGTGACGTGCCGCGTGTTTCGCGCACCGAGGCGCTCATGGCGCGGCGCGGCGAGATCATGCAGCGCGCGCTTGGCATGGACTACGCCGCATTCGAGCGCACTCCCATCTCCTTCGATTACGAGGCGCTCATGGGAGCGCACGGCTACTCGCTTGACGGCATCATCGCGATCCAGCGCGCGGTGGGCGTAGGCGGTACGCCGCTGCTCGAACTGCGCAACCTCACCGACCTCGTGCGCTCCTACGCTGAGCCGGGGTGCGGCGCGCGCCTGTTCGTGAAAGATGAAGCCGCCAACATGGCAGGTTCGTTTAAGGACCGGCGCGCGTCGATGAGCATCCACGTGGCGCGCGAGAAGGGGTATACCGGCGTGATCGCGGCTACCTCGGGCAACTATGGAGCGGCAGTGGCTAGCCAGGCGGCGCGCGCTTCGCTCGCGTGCATCATCTGTCAGGAGGCGTTTGACTCGGTCCACCTCGGCCAGCCCGAGATCATCGAGAAGGCGCGACTCTGCGAGGCGTTTGGCGCCGAGGTCGTGCAGATGACGGTGGGGCCGGAGCTTTTCGCGCACATGCTTGAGCTGCTCGAAGAGACTGGGTACTTCGCTGCTTCGCTCTACTCGAGCTTTGGCGTGTCTGGCATCGAGACGCTCGGGCATGAGATCGCTCACCAGATGCGGGAACTCACCGGCGCGCCGCCCACACATGTCGTCATCACGCACGCCGGCGGCGGAAACACCACCGGCACCGCGCGTGGGCTCAAGCGTGCCGGTGCCGGTGAGACCGAGATCGTGAGCGCGAGTGTCGACCTGAGCGGGCTCCATATGGCAAGCGACACCGACTTCAACCGCAAGTCGTTCACGACGGGGCACACCGGCTTTGGCGTTCCGTTCGCGACCTGGCCCGACAGGGCCGACGTGCCGCGCAACGCCGCCCGCGCTCTGCGCTACATGGATCGCTACCTCACCGTCACGCAAGGCGAGGTCTTCTACGCGACCGAGGCGCTCGCCAAGCTCGAGGGTCTCGAGCGCGGGCCGAGCGGCAACACCGCGCTTGCCGCCGCAATGTCGCTCGCGCGCGATCTGCCGAGCGATGCGACGGTGGCCGTGCAGGAAACCGAGTACACCGGCGCGGGCAAGCACCACTGGTCGCAGCTTGCGTTCGCTGCCGAGCGCGGCATCGAGGTGCGGGTCGGTGATCCGCGCGAGAGCGTGCCGGGGCGCAGTGTCGTCATCCCCGAGGCGCCCGAGCAGATTCGCGCGACCGACTTCGACCTTTCGCGCATGCACACGAGCTACGTGCGTAACGCGCTCGCGCACGCGCCTGCGGGCTACGTGCCGACCGCCGATGACATCGCGTTCCTCGCCGAGGATACGAACACGACGCCCGAAGTGGTCGAGGAGATCGTCGCGTCGCTCGCGGCGGGGAAGTGAGGCGGCGTGGCAGGCGGGGTCGCGATGCTAGATCAGCCGGATCTCGACCGGGGTGTCGATGCCGGCGAACGCCTTGCAGTCGGCCGTGACGAGCGGGCAGGAGAGCTCCTCGGCAAGGGCAAGGAAGAGGGCGTCGTAGACAGCGAGCCGGTGTTTCCGCGCCAGGGCAGATGCTCGCTGCAGCTGCCTGGTGCCGGTGTAATAGAGGTGCAATCGGGCGCTTTCGAGAAGATCGAGGATCTCATCGGTTTGCTCGAGCGGGAGTCCGGAAGAAAGCAGTGTGTTCGCGATTTCGACAGGCAGCACGGTAGGCGCAGAGACGATGCGAGTACCGTCAAGGTGAGACTGAAGGAGATCCTCGGCTTCTTCCAGACCAGCTTCGTCTTCCTTATAGAACCACTTGTAGGCGACGCATGAGTCGACAACGACCTGGATACTCATCGTTTCCATCCCTCCGGCGTGTCTCGCTCGCGGTCCGCCCGGATCTGTGCGACGTAGTCGAACTCGTAGCCGATGGGCGCCCTCTCGCGAATGCGCTTGAAGCCGTCGATGGCTTTTTGGATATCCTTGCGACGCCTTTCAGCTTCCGTGAGCTCTTGCACGTCGGTGATATAGCGTGCGCTCGCCTCGGCGATGAACCCGCTTCGCGATGTGCCGAGCACCTCTGCGGCCTCATCGATCTTGCTTACCAGTTCTTCTGGCAGAGAGACATTCACTTTGTACGTCGCCACGTTAACCACTCCGTTCAGATACACCAATCGGATACACCACGAGTGTATCTCGCCGCTCTGACACCGTCAATCGCGTACTGAGGAGGAGGCCCACCCCATGGTCCGCCCCGACACCTACAAGGAAGTCCGCGCCCACCTCGCCGATCTCGACGACACCGCGCTCGAGACCCGTTTCTGGGAGCTCTCGCGGGAGGTTGTCGCGCCGCTCGTTGAGCTGGCACGCACACACACGTCGCCCTCGATAGAGCGCAGCGTGCTCATGCGCATGGGCGTGGATTCGCCCACGTGCCAGGCGGTCGTCACCGGGTGTGAGACGCGCGGACTCCTCGGCCACGGGGCCGGGCACGTGGTACTCGTGGCGATGCAGGAGTGGGAGTGCGACGCGCTCACGGCGGCAGCCCGGCTCGCCGCGGGTGAGGGCTGGGAGATTGCGGAGGCGAAGTGGGGTGGCGCGCGGTGAGTCCGTCGTGGCGCGAATCGCTCCCGCCGCTCGAGCCGCACGCGAAGCTCGACGTCGAGGCGCTCCTCGAAGGACTCGAGCACTACCGCCCGCGCCGTCGCGGCTGGACGTGGCGCACGCCGGTACCGGATCAGCGCATCGGCCCGTTCACCTACCACGAGACGAGCGCGCCGCTCACCCGCAGCGTGCCGCTGCCCGCCGCGCACTACTTTGGCGACATCGACCCGCAGCCCGACTGCGTCATCACGACCGAGATCGCCTCGGGCCGCCCCGAAGACGACGTCCGCCGCATGCGCATGGCCGCGTGGCACGGCGCCGACCACATGATGGTCATCCGCACCGCAGGCCAGAGCCACATGGACAGCTTGCTCGAAGGCACGCCGGAGGGTGTCGGCGGCGTCGCCATCACTCGCAAGCAGCTTCGCTTCACGCGGCGCGCGCTCGACCTCATCGAAGACGAGGTGGGCCGCCCGATCAACTTCCACTCCTACGTGAGCGGGGTGGCAGGTCCCGAGATGGCGGTCATGTTCGCCGAGGAGGGCGTGAACGGCGCGCACCAGGACCCGCAGTACAACGTCTTGTACCGCAACATCAACATGTACCGCTCGTTCGTGGACGCCGCGGTCGCCAAGCACGTCATGGCAGCCGCCGGGATGCTGCAGATCGACGGCGCGCACAACGCGAACGCAACCGCCGTCGAGGCGTGGAAGGTCATGCCTGAACTCCTCGTTCAGCACGCCATCAACACCGCGTACAGCGAAGCCGTGGGCATGCGGCCCGAGCAGATCGCGCTCTCGACGGTGCCGCCGGACGCTTCTCCCGCGCCGTGCATGCGCATGGACCTGCCCTACGCGATCGCGCTTCGCGACCTCTTTGGCGGCTACAAGATGCGCGCGCAGCAAAACACTCGCTACATGGAGTCCGATACGCGCGAGGCGACCGTCGCGCACGTCATGAACCTGCTCGTCTCGCGGCTTACCTCGGCGGATATCCAATCGACCATCACGCCGGACGAGGGCCGCAACGTGCCGTGGCACCACAACAACGTCGCCGCCGTCGAGACCGCCAAACAGGCGCTCATAGGGATGGACGGCCTGCGCGAGATGGTGCAGGTGGACCGCGAGGCGCCCGAGGTGGCCTCCCGCGTGCGGGAGCTGAAAGAGCGCGCGGTGCTGTTCTTGGAGGCGATGGTCCGCGACGGCGGGTACTTCGCGGGCGTGGAGGACGCGTACTTCGTTGACTCCGGCGAGTATCCCGAGACGCACGATGACGGCATCGCGCGCGCGAGCAACGGCGGCGTGGCCGCGCACAGCATCGTGCCGCGAGCCGACGACTACCTCGCGCCGGTCTGCCACCACTTCGGCGAGAACCATCTCGAGCTGCTGGCCGGGTACGGCGAGGGCGAGGGGCTCGCGTCGCCGTGCGCACTCATCGGCGGATGCACGCTTTGCGACGACACCCGCGTGCCCTACATCGACGAGCTCGATCCCGAGGACAACGCCGCCGCCCGCCTCGCCCGTACCGCGGACATGCGCGAGCGCGGCCTCATCAAGCCGGAGGTCGAGTGGACCGGCGATGGGGTGGTGGTCGTGCAGATGCTGCTACCGGCGGCAGCCGATGTGGCCGAGGCCGCCGCGCTCAAGCTCGGACGCGCGATGAACCTCACAGAGTGCGAGGTCATCCACAAGCGCGTCATGCATCCGGCCGAGGGCACGCTCTGCGAGCTCAAAGGCCGCCTCGATGTGGCGATCGACCCGGCTACGCTCGTGATCCCTGAGCCGCCCGAGACGCTCACCGACGAGGAGATCCGCGCCTTCGTGGCCGAGCGGGGCCTCAAGGTCGTCGCGGCCACCGTGGGCAACGACGAACACTCGGTGGGGATGCGCGAGATCATCGATATCAAGCACGGCGGTCTCGAGAAGTGGGGGTTCGCAATCGAGTACCTCGGCACGAGCGTGCCCATCGACAAGGTGCTCGACGCCGCCATCGAGCATGCCGCCCATGCGGTGCTCGTCTCGACGATCATCACGCACGCCGACATCCATCGCCTCATGATGGAAAAGCTCGCAGACCTCGCCACCGAGAAGGGCGTGCGCGACCGGCTGCTACTCATCAGCGGCGGCACGCAGGTCACCGACGAGCTCGCGCGTTCGTGGGGGATGGACGCCGGCTTCGGGCGGAGGACGAAGGGCGTGGATGTGGCGAGCTTTATCGTGAAGGCGCTGCGGGAGCGGGACAGGGCCTCGTGAAGGCGAACTCGGCCGGTCGTGCGAACGTGTACTGGCTCGTGCGGGAGAACACCTATGTCGAGCAGCTGGTTAAGCCTGCGTTCGAGTTTGAGCCGCCCGAGTGGGAGGCCGCATGGGGAATAGCGGTCCAAAACCATGCCGAGTGACCCTCGCCCCATCGACGCCCTTGTCGCCGAGATCGGGTCGACGACCACGCTCGTAAGCGCTTTCGACGGGCTCACGGCCGGCGCCTCTGGCAAGCCCGTATCCCCGCACCTTCTCGGCCAGGGCGTCGCCGAGACCACGGTGGCCGAGGGCGACGTGCGCCTCGGAGTCGACGCGGCGCGTGCCCAACTCGAGGCCGCAACCGGCCCGCTCGCCCCACGCCTCACGCTTGCGACCTCCTCGGCAGGTGGCGGGCTTCGCATGACGGTGCATGGCCTGACCGCGAAGATGACCGCGATGGCGGCGCGTGAAGCGGCGCTCGGGGCGGGTGGCGTGGTCGAGCACCAGACGGCGGGTAAGCTGCGCGGCCACGATCTCGCGGCGATCGAGGAGGCGCGGCCCGGACTCGTGCTGCTCGCTGGCGGCGTGGAGGGCGGCGACACCGGCACCGTGCTCCACAACGCCGAGGCCCTCACGCGCATCACCGCGCGCCCGATCGTCGTGTACGCGGGTAACTCGGCGGTAGTGGGAGAGGCGCGCGCGCTGCTCGAGGCGGCTGGTTTTCGAGTGCGCGTGACGCCCAACGTCTACCCTGACATCGACGCACTCGACATCGTGCCCGCCCGCGCCGCGATCCACGACGCCTTCGAGGAGCACATCGCGCACGCGCCTGGGATGGAGCGCATCGCCGAGTGGGTGAGCGGCCGCATCCTGCCCACGCCGGGCGCCGTCCTCATGGCCGCCGAGGCGCTCGCGACCGAGCTCGGCGACCTCGTGGTGATCGACGTGGGTGGCGCGACCACTGACGTGCACTCGGTGACCGACGGCAGCCCTGAGATCGCGGCGATCGCCACTGACCCGCAGCCGCACGCTAAGCGCACCGTCGAGGGCGACCTCGGCACGTACGTGAGCGCCGCGCACGTCGCAGCGCTCATGCCCTCTGCCGAGCGTCCCGCCCCGCTTCCGTCCGCACTCCCGCTCACCGCCGAAGAGAGCGCCGCCGCGCTCACACTCGCGCGCACCGCCGCAGTCACCGCCGTCAAGCGCCACGCTGGCCGTCTGGCGCACCTCTACACGCCCAGCGGCCGCCAGACGGTCGCGCGCGGACGCGATCTGACCGCGTGCCGCCTCGTGATCGGCACCGGCGGCGCGCTCACGCGCCTGCCCGGCGGCGCGGACGTGCTGGCCGCCACGCGCGCCACGTCTCGCGCCGCGTCCGGAGGGCTGGCGAGCGAGCGGCTTCTCCCGCCCGCCGACGCCCGCATCGCACTCGACGCCGACTACGTGTTCGCGTGCTGCGGCGCGCTCCTCGGCCACTTCGACACCGAGACGGTCGTCGCTCTCATGCGGCGCAGCATCGGGATGGAGGTTCGCGCATGACGCAGCTAGCCCAAGCAACCGTCACTGTTGACCTTGCCAAAATCACCGCGAACGCGCGCACCGTGTGCGACGCGCTTCCCGGCATCGAAATCATCGGTGTCACGAAGGTGACGTGCGGATCACCCCAGGTCGCGCGTGCGATGCTCGCGGGCGGGGTCGCAGGAATCGGTGAGTCGCGGCTAGAGAACATCGCGCGGCTGCGTGTCGCCGGTATCGACGCGCCATTCTGGCTGCTTCGCGCCCCCACTCCCGCGCTAGCCGAGGAGACCGTGCGCCTTGCCGATCTGTCGCTCGTAAGCGCGCACGTCACCGCCGAGGCGCTCGATGAAGCGGCCAGACGGCTTAACACGCGCCACCGGATCCTCGTCATGGTGGACGTGGGCGACCTTCGCGAAGGACTCCTCCCCGATGAGCTCGCTGGGTTTCTCGAGCGCGTCGCTGCTCTGGCGCATATCGACATCGCCGGGATCGGCACGTCGCTCACATGCTATGGCGCGGTCGTGCCGTCGCAGGAGAACCTTGGCGAGCTCGTAGAGCTGGCCGAGGGGGCGCGATCGCACATCGCAGCGCAACGCGACGGCCGTTCTGGCGGCGAGCGTTTCATCGTCAGCGGAGGCATGTCGAGTTCGCTCGAGCTGGCGCTTTTAGGCCGGATGCCAGCTGGCGTCGACAACTTGCGTGTAGGAGAAAGCATCCTGCTGGGGTTGAGCACGGTCACGCGGCGACCTATACCCGGGCTGCACACGGGTGCGATCGTACTCGACGCGCCTGTCATCGAGTGTGGCCGCAAGCCGTCCACACCGCGTGGAGAGATCGCGCAGGACGCGTTTGGTCGGCGTCCCGTCTTCGAAGACCGGGGTGAGCGGTGGCGCGCGATCTGCGCGATAGGGCGCCAGGACGTTGTCCCGCGCGGCATCCGGCCAGTCGATCCAGGGATCGAGGTGCTCGGTGCGTCGAGTGACCACCTCGTGCTCGACATAGAGGACGCGACGAGCCGTCCGGCCATCGGTGAGCCGATCAGGTTCAGCCCGGACTACTCGGCAACACTCCGGCTGTTCACGTCACCATACGTGAAGGTCGACTACGTGGGCGCGTGAGGCTATGGGACGGCGCGTGATGTCCGCACGTACCCGTACGTGCGCACGTGCGAGGACGTGCGGGTACGTACGTAAGCGATCGCTCGACAATGGTATCCTTTGCCAGTGACCCGAATCGCAGGTGCACGCACGCCCAACAAGACGATCGCGGACGAATACCGGCGCGCACCAGGGAGTAGACAGTGGGATCAAGACGGACATTTTTTGCGCGACGCTCATCCGCCGTGCTGGTGGTGATCGCGGCTGTGTTCTCCGTGGCGGTGCTTGTCTTTGGCTACTGGTTTTACGGGAACCAGCGCGCACAGGTGGAGCGGCAGGTCGAACAAGAGCTCACCGCGGTTGCGGTTCTCAAAGCGGACCAGATATCCCGGTGGCGCGGAGAGCGTCTCTCGGAAGGAGGGCTGCTCGGCACAAGTCAGCCGTTCATCGCCGCTGTCGCGCGGTGGCGGGCTCAGGGCGCCGCGGAAGACGCGGAGTTCATTCGCGGCAGGTTGCGTGCGTTTGACGCGCGACCGGAGTACGATTCCGCCGTTTTCGTGGACCGCGATGGAATCGTCCACTTTGCCGAAGACCCGATCGATGAGTTGCTTCACCCTGCGGCACGAGAGGCCATGGCTGTGGCCGAGCGCAACGGAATCCCCGTGCTCACCGATCTGCACGTGGTTACAGGAGATCCCAATCCGCACATAGACGTCGTGGTTCCCATCGTGACCAGTTCCGGGGGCGAGGCCGAGTTTCTCGGTGCGGTGCTTCTCAAGTGCGACGCGGATGAATTCCTGTATCCGCTCATCCAATCATGGCCGATCCCAAGTGAAACCGGGGAGAGTCTGCTGGTTCGCAGGGACGGATCCGACGTGCTGTTCCTCAACGAGTTGCGTCACGTCGAAGACGCGGCGCTCACGAAGCGCCTGCCGCTCACGCTAGTCGAGACGCCGGCGGTCCGCGCTGTCCTCGGTGACGTGGGCATGGTGACGGGAGAGGATTACCGGGGCGTCCCCGTGGTCGCGGCGCTCACAGCGATTCCGGACTCGCCGTGGCGGTTGGTCGTCAAAGTCGACGAAGCCGAAGCGTTCGCTGAATGGCACGGCGAGCGGCTCCTGTTGATACTGCTTGGCGGCGGCTTAGTGATCGCGACCGCAGCCGGCATAGCGATCATCTGGCAGCGCGATCACCTGTCACAGGTCGAGACTGTCCTCGCAGCGGAACGTTCTCGCCGCGAGAGCGAGGAGTCTCATGGCGCGACACTCATGAGCGTAGGCGACGGGGTGATCGTGACCGATGCGGCATGCCGGGTGACGCTTATCAATCCGGTCGCCGAGGAACTTACCGGGTGGCCCGCGGCCGAGGCGGTCGGGAGGCCGCTTGAAGAGGTCTTCAACATCATCAATGAGTACACCCGCGAGGTCGTGGAGAATCCCGCGCGGGAGGTGATGAGAAACGGCGCGATTGTCGGACTCGCGAACCACACCCTGCTCATCGCTCGCGACGGGACCGAGCGCCCCATCGCCGATAGCGGTGCCCCGGTGAGGGTCGACGATGGGGAAGTCTCAGGCGTCGTGCTCGTGTTCCGCGACCAGACCGAGGAACGCGCCGCGCGGGTGAGGCTTCAGCTCCAACGGGACAGGCTGGAGGCGGCGGAACGGCACGCGGGTCTGGGGAGCTGGGAGTATGAGGCCGGATCGGGTATCACGTGGTGGTCCCCGCAGGCATACCACCTCTTCGGCTTGGATGCCCTGTCTGGGCCGCCTGACGCAGATGCGCTGCTGTCGTTTGTTCACCCCGAAGACCGCGCGTCCCTTTCTCGCGCGTTTGCTGACATGGAGTGCGGCAGAGTACCGAGGGACGGCGAGTACCGTACCGACCCCGCACGCGGCCCGGTACGCACGCTGGTGACGAAGACGCGCGTGGTCGTGGACGAGAATGGCGCACTGGCCGGGTACGCCGGAACGCTGATGGACGTCACTGAGCGAGCGGCTTATGAGCGAGATATTCAAGAGTCCAGGCAGATGCTTCGTCTCGTGCTCGATACGGTGCCCGCGCGGGTCTTCTGGAAGGATCTCGACCTCAACTACCTCGGCTGCAACGACGCGTTCGCGCGCGACGCAGGCTTCGTCTCACCGGATGAGATCACCGGCAAGAGCGATTTCGACTTGAGTTGGAAAGATAGTGCCGAGCAATACAGGGCCGATGATCGGGCGATCATCGAGTCGGGCGCGCCGAGGCTCGCTAACGAGGTACCACAAGTGACGGCGGATGGCCGTGCGATCTGGTTGAGTTTGAGCAAGATACCCCTGCGCGATGCGCAGGGGGCGATCATCGGCGTGATGGGCACCTACGAAGACGTCACGGCGCTCAGGAGGGCTCGCGAACGGCTCGACCGCGTCAATCGGGAACTCGAGGCCATAGTGGCCGAGCGTACCCGGGAGCTGCAGGAAGCCAACGAAGAGCTGCAGTGCTCGGCTGAAGAGCTCGAACACATCAACGAGCGGCTGGTCGAAGCCGCGCAGGCCAAGTCGAGGTTCCTAAGAGCGATGAGCCATGAGCTGCGTACCCCGCTCAACTCGATCATCGGGTTTTCTGGCGTGATGCTCAAAGGGCTTGCCGGCACCGTGACGAGTGAGCAGCGTCGACAGCTCGAGATGATCGACACCGCCGGCCGGCATTTGCTCGCGCTCATCAATGACATCCTGGATCTGTCCCGAATCGAAGCGGGCAAGGTCGAGGTCGTCTTGGAGCCGGTCGACGTCGCGTCGCTCGCTCATGCCGTGGTGGACAGTGTGAACGCCGCCGCGGAGGCGAAGGGATTGCGACTGGAGCTCTCAGTGCCTGATGAGCCCGTCGCGCTCGTCTCGGATGAACGCAAGATCAGGCAGATACTCATCAATCTTCTCGGCAACGCGCTCAAGTTTACTGACGAGGGTTCGGTGGCGCTTTCGGTGAACGCCTCAGCCGCACACACCGTCGCTTTCAGTGTGATCGACACCGGCCCAGGTGTCGCGCCGGAGGACCAGCAGCGCATCTTCGGAGAGTTCGTACAGGCTTTTGACCGGGAGGATCGCGTGCGGGAGGGTACGGGTCTCGGTCTCGCGATCTCGCAGAGTCTTGCGACAGCTCTCGGTGGCTCGATCTCGGTGGCGAGCGATGGACGCAGCGGCTCGACGTTCACGCTGTTTCTTCCCAGCAAGCCCTCCGAAGTGTAGGTGACCACCGGTGCTCGTCACGTTCGTCACATGGGTGGCGATAGCGTACGTGGCGGTCATCGTCGTGCTTCTTATCTACGAGGATCGCGACCCGTCGACTACGCTCGCATGGCTCCTCGTGCTCTTGTTTCTTCCGGTAGTGGGCATTCCGCTGTACTTTTTCTTCGGCAGGGTATGGCCGTGGCGCCGCCGTCGAGCCCGGGTCGCAGCGGTGATAGACGCGGCATCGAGACACGTCCTGCCGGCGGTCTACTGCGCGCACGCCTCCTGGGCGAAGGAGCGGCGCAGGCGCTACGACGGGACCGACACGGCGAAGATCATCACGATGATCGAGCGCCAGTGTGCGGCGCCACCCCTTCCGGCGCAGCGCGTGGAGATATTCACCGACGGCGCTGGCAAGTTCGCTCGGCTCATCGAGGACATCGAATCCGCCCGTGATCACGTGCACCTCCAGTACTTCATCTGGGGCCGGGACGAGCTCACCGCCCGCGTCACCCAGCTGTTGCTTCGAAAGCTAGGAGAAGGGGTGGAGGTCCGTGTCGTCTACGATTTCATCGGCTCGGTCTTTCGGGGGAAAGGCGAACTGCGAGCGCTCAAACGGGCGGGCGCGCACGTTCGGGCAGACCTCACGAAACTCAACGAGGTCAACTACCGCAACCACCACAAGATCGCCATCATCGACGGGGTGGCGGGATACACCGGCGGCATGAACATGGCGCAGGAGTACATCGACGGTGGCGCGCGCTTTGACACGTGGCGTGACACGCACGTGCGCGTCGAAGGACCGTTTGTCGCCGAGATGCAGCGGCTGTTCGCGACGAGGTGGTTCGAGGGCACCGGGGAACTCCTGTTCACGGAGCGGTACTTCCCGGTTCGGCCGCTTACCGACCCTTCCTCGGCGGTGCTTTGCCAGATGGTTCACTCGAGCGTGGGGGACCAGTGGGAGGCGATCAAGCAGACGTTCCTGCACGCGGTGGCGAGCGCAGACCGGTCGATCCGCATACAGTCGCCGTACTTCGTGCCTGATCAGGCGTTCTACGACGGCCTCATCACAGCGGGGCTTTCGGGGATCGACGCGCGCTTCATGATGACCGGGGTACCGGACAAGCGTATCCCGTTCTGGGCGGCATTCACGTACTTCCCCAAGCTGCTCGCCGCAGGCGTGCGTGTCTACCAGTACACGGCGGGGTTCTTCCACGCCAAGGCGATCGCGGTGGACTCGACGTTTTGCGCGATAGGGACCGCCAACATCGATGTTCGCTCCTTCTCGCTACACGACGAGATGGCTATGTTCATCTACGACGCCGAGGTCACGCGGCAGGTAGAGGCGGTCTTCGAGTACGACACTCGTCTGAGCAGGGAGATCACCGCCGAGGAAATCGCACGCGCCGGTCGCCTCGAGCGCTTTCGCAACTCGCTCGTACGCCTCATGTCGCGGGTGTTGTGACGGCGCGCACGTCGTGATTCAAGCACTCGCGCACACCGTCCGATGCGAGGGGTATGAACCGATGTGGACGTGGCGCTCTGATGATGCGCGCCCGTGCGAGCGTGAAGGGGTGATTGCGGATGAAGCGGATCGTAGTGCTTATGACGGTGGCCGCGGTATGCGTGGCGATGGTGGTGCCTGTCGCCGCGCTCGGCAGGGGAGGTCCCCCGGAAGGCAAGGGTCCGGCGTACGCTCCGGGGCAGATCAAGAAATCCGGCGGGGAGCTGCCTGGGCGTGGGGACGCCGCGCGCGACGCGGAAAGCGAGCTGGAAATCCCGGACGCGGCGGAAACCACGGACGCGGCGGAAACCCCGGACGTGAAGAAGCGGAAGGGTGGCAAGCCCGCTTCGTCCCAGGCCGCCACAGACATCCCGGATCCCGCGACCGGCCCTGGAGATCCCGATGACTCCGAGGTAGAGACAGGCACACCTGTCCCAGATGTTGACGCGGATGAGCCGACAGGATCCGGCAAGCGACACGGTATAGAGAACGCGCTCTCGCGGATACTTATCAACATCGAGCGGGCAGAGGCGCAGATTGAGGCCGGAACGCGCTCTTACGTTCCCCCTGGACTGCTGAGAGTGATGGCGAAGTTCCTGGGCTGGCTCGGACTCGACGCTGCGCCTGATCCTGGATCCGGGGATCCGGCGCCTGAGGTTCCCGGTGAGCCGGCGGACGGCGGCGACGGTGATGGCGGTTCCGTCGATGATACGCCCACGGTCGAGCCCCCCTACTCCGATGAGGAGACTGGCACGGTCGATCCCCTGCCAGCGGGCTAGCCAATCCAGACTTATCACGGCATCCCACACGGGACCATTTGAGGGCCTCGCCGAATCGCGAGGCCCTCTTCGTGTGCGCTCATCTACCTTGCGCGCGCAAGCGACCGCGCAAGCGACGGGAGCGGCACACGCGGCGGACTGATAGAATGAGCCGGTTTCACTCGCGCCGGACCGAGGAGGCACGCATGACACTTTCTGGCACCTCACGCGCCGTCATAGTAGTGGTGCTCGCGCTTGCCGCGCTTACGGCTGCGGTAGCGACCTTTATGTTGCCCCCGGACAGACAACTGGGCGCGCTTGTCCGTCTCGTGGTCTTTCATGGCGCGTACACGTGGGTGAACATGGGTCTTTTCGCACTCGCGGGCGTCGTGTCGCTGGTGTACCTGGTGTCGCACAGCGGACTGATCGTGGCGTGGGCGACCGCGCTTCGGCGGCTGGCAATCATCGCGTGGATAGGCAACACAGGACTCGGTATGCTCGCTGCGTACTTGGCTTGGGGGTCGGTCAACCCCGCCGAGCCTCGCCTTCGTGCGACGTTCATCGTGCTGTTCTTGAGCGGCGTGGTGCTTGGTATCGACTATTTTGCGGCCCGAGACCGCTTGAGTGCTGTAGTCGATATCGGCATGGCGGCGGCGTTGCTCTGGCTTATCCTCGGGGCCCGTAACTACGTGCATCCGGAGAGCCCCGTCATGAACTCTGGTTGGGAGATCAAAGGACCCTTCTTCGCGATTGTCGGCGCGGTCGCGGTGGTTTCTCTCGGCCTGAGTGCGCTCCTTGCCTCACGTGTGACGGCCGAGCGCGCCGAGGCCAGCGCGGAGCCGACCTCCGTCGCGTGAGGCGTTGACCTTAGCGCTGGCGCGGGTGCTCGTGGTCCGACGCTCCGTGCGGAAGACCGCTGCTTCCTCTCGCGGGATTCGTGCGCTACGATGCCAGCGACAACAGAATAGTGACGTCGTGTGGTGCCCGCGATTTGCGGGAGAATAGGGAAGCCGGTGAGATCCCGGCACGGACCCGCCACTGTGAAGCGGGGCATGAAGCCCCCGAAGTCAGGAGACCTGCCTCACGACGTGCGACGCGGCCTTCGTGGTACGAGGCTTGGACGCGGCACCGGCGACCGGTGCCACCATCAATCTGCCAAACACCCGAAGACCCGGCCCATGACAGGGCGGGTCTTCTTGCGTGTAAGGCCGCGTTCCGACACGAAGGGAGGGATGCGGCCGACAACGCTCGGGTCTGGGCCTCGCGCACACTGACGGCCGAGATCGATCCGTACACCGGTTTGCCGGGAGGGACAAAGCCCCCGGCCCGTAGGTAGGAGAACACATGAATGACAGGATTTATCGAATGGCACGCCTTTTCGCGGCCCTCGCCGTGGTGATGTTGCCGCTGTCCGCGTGCGCGAGTCCCGGGCCCGCGCCTGACGCCGACGCGCCCGTTGCCGCTCCCATAGAGGCCGTCGTCGAGTTTCCGGTGACCGTTACCGACGACACTGGCCGCGAGGTCACGATAGAGACTGAACCGGCGCGCATCGTGAGTCTCGCTCCCGCGAACACAGAGATCCTGGCCGAGCTCGGCCTGCTCGACCGCATCGTCGGGGTAACGAGTTACGACGACTATCCGGCCGAGGTGGCCGATATCGAGGTAGTGGGCGACTTCGTGGGGCCCAATCTTGAGGCTGTGGCCGCGGCTGACCCGGACCTGGTCGTTGCGACCGGTGGCGTTCAGGGCGATGTGATCATCCAACTCGAGGAGCTTGGCGCTACGGTTATCGCGGTTGACCCCGCCGACCTCGAGGGCTTGTTCGATTCGATTGAGATGTTGGGCGCGGCGACAGGCACCGCTCAGCAAGCCTCCGATCTCACCGTTTCGATGCGCGCGGATCTTGAGGCGGTCTCAGCGGCGCTCGGCGACGTCGAACCGGTGAGGTGTTTCATTGAGATCGCGCAAAATCCGCTGTTCACGGCGGGTACTGGTACGTTGCTCAACGACCTCATCAACGCGGCGGGCGGAGTGAACGTGGTCACGGAAAGCGGGTGGGTCGCGTACTCGCTTGAGCAGCTCGTGACCGAGGATCCGGAAGTGTATCTGGCGACGCTCGGCTCGATGTCGGATCCCGATGATCTCGCCGGGCGTCCGGGCTACGCAGAACTCACCGCCGTCAAGAGTGGCCGGGTCCATGTGCTAGACGACAACCTGGTGAGCCGACCCGGACCTCGCGTCGTCGAGGGCGTGAGAGCGATCGCGGAAGCGCTCCATCCCGAGGCGTTTTAGGGAGGGCGTTCAGGTCATGCGCCGACCGCCTCACACCCGGAGCCACGGCATCACGGTGCTTGCCGTGTTGCTCGTCGCGCTCGGCGTCGCGATGCTTGCGGGTGTGGGGCTCGGTGCGGTCCGCGTGGGCGCCGCGGACGTTTTCGAAGCGATCGGTCGCATGGTGTCAGGAACGCCAAAGATGGCCGGAGACGCGGTCATAGTCGACATCCGCCTTCCGAGGGTCGTGCTGGCGGCCTTGGTCGGCGCGTGCCTCGCGACGGCTGGAGTGCTCTACCAGGCGCTCTTTCGCAACCCACTCGCCGATCCCTACATTCTTGGCATGTCGGCGGGAGCGGGTCTCGGCGCGGTCATCGCACTCACACTGACGGCCGGGGCGACAGCGTTTCGATTTGGCGCGGTGCCGCTGGGCGCGTTCATCGGTGCGGTACTCACGATCGTGGTCGTCGTTCGGCTGGCGTCGCTCAAAGGGGTGCTCGACGTGACGTCACTGCTGTTGGCTGGCGTTGCGCTTTCCTACGTTCTTGCCGCCCTCACCTCCTTCATCATGGTGTTCTTCCGTGAGTCCATGACGACGATCGTTTTTTGGATGATGGGCGGGCTAACGGCTGCGTCGTGGCCGTACGTGCTGACTGTCGCGCCCATGTTCGCGCTCGGAAGCGCGATTCCGCTCCTGGCGACGCGAGAGATGAACCTGCTTCTCCTTGGCGAAGAGCGGGCGAGCGAACTCGGTGTCGACGTCGAGCGATTCAAGCGGCTATTGCTGGCGTCCGGCTCGCTTCTTGTGGCCGGGGCCGTCGCGGTGTCCGGGCTGATCGGCTTTGTCGGCCTGATGACTCCACACATCGTGCGGCTCGTGCTCGGGCCGGATCACCGGATGCTATTGCCCGCCTCGGCAATCGCCGGCGCCATCGTCATGGTGCTCGCGGATCTTGCGGCGCGCACCATTCTTGCGCCGGTTGAACTGCCGGTGGGCATAGTGACCGCGCTTGTGGGCGGCCCCTTCTTCATCTGGCTGCTCGTGAGGCGGGGTGTGGGCCGGTGAAGCCGCGTCTGGCATATCGTGACGCGACGATCGGCTACCCTGGCACCGCGGTTGTAAAGCGCGTCACGCTCGATATCGCCGCGGGGGAGGTGGTCGGATTGATCGGCCCCAACGGCGCGGGCAAGTCGACGATACTGAGGGCGGTGACGGGTGCCGCACGCGTCAGTGCGGGCGAGGTCGAACTCGACGGGCGACCGCTCTCGCGGTACTCAGTGCGCGAACGCGCGAGGGTGGCCGCTGTGGTGCCGCAGTCAGTGAGCGCGGCGTTCTCGTTCACCGCTCGTGAGTTCGTGCTCATGGGGCGCCACCCGCATCTTTCCAGACTCCAGCAGCTGTCGTCGGCAGACGAGTCGCTGGCTCATTCTGTCATGGAACACACCGACACCCTGCGTCTTGCCGACGAGGCGGTGGACACCCTGTCCGGCGGCGACCTGCAGCGGCTGGCGCTTGCGCAGGCTCTCGCGCAGCAGCCATCGGTCCTGTTGCTCGACGAAGCCACGAGTCACCTCGACCTCAATCACCGCCTGCAGGTGCTCGATCTCATCCGTGATCTTGCCGATTCGGGGATGGCGGTGCTCGCGGTCTTCCACGACCTCGACTTGGCGGCACGTTACAGTGATCGTCTCGCCGTCGTGGATGCGGGGAGACTCGGTCCGAGCGGTCCGCCGCACGATGTGCTGACGGGCACGCTTCTTGCGCGCGTGTTCAGGGTACGCGCTGTTGTTGGGACCGACCCGGTGACCGGCTCAGTGACGGTGACGCCGGTCCTGCGTGAGGAGGCGGTGGAACAGTCGTACCGTGGACGGGTGCTCGTGGTGGGCGGTTCGGGAACCGGGGCACCGCTCATGCGCGGGCTCTTTCTTGCTGGATACGATGTAAGGGCGGCCGCGTTGAGCGTTGGCGACATCGATCAAGCGGTCGCCGAGGCACTCGGGGTTGCATACGTGAAGATCGCCGCGTTTGGAACCGTAGATCAGGCTGCGGCACGAAGGATCGAAGAGGAGTCGCGCGCCGCAGACGTCGTCATCGTAGGGGAGATCCCGGTGGGCGGGGCGAATCTCGGCAACCTCGCCGCCGCGACGGCCGCTCCCGAGCGCACCGTCTTCGTGGGAGCGTTTGGACCAGGTCGCGACTTCACCGATGGGAAAGCGTCTGCGCTTGTCGCGGACGCTCTCGCCCGCGGGGCACGTCAGGTCGCAGACGTCGAGGCTGCCCTCGCCGCGGCGGCGGAGATCAGTCGAGCGGCTGGAAGCGGCGCATGAGGACAGGATGCTAGCGTTGTGCTATCATTCTGTCAGTCAACCGTTAGAGCACATTCAGACAGGCCGATCATACTCGCCTCACCCACCGCGACACCGAGGAGGAGTATGGCGAACACGACACACCACCCGAGGAGATCACCCATGCCAGACCTTCTCATCCGAGGGTTGAGCGCCGAGGCGCTCGCTCGCCTCAAAACTCAGGCGACAGCGCATGGCCGCTCGATGCAAGCGGAAGCCAAGTCGATCGTCGAGGCGGGCATCAGGCCCACGATGGCCGAGTGGCTCGAGCGCGTCGATCGCTCGCGCACACGCATCGAGGCGGAGCGCGGATCGCTCGAGGAGTCCTCGGCCGCCATCCTCCGCGAGCTCCGTGACGGCCGCACACTTCGCGGCGATCCCCGCACGAAGTGACCGGATCTGACCGCATCGTCGCGGACGCGAGCCTCGTGCTCGCCGTGCTGCTCCCCGAGGCGCACTCTGACGAGGCGCGTGCCGTGCTCGCCGGCGCCGACGAGGTTCACGCACCGGACCTCCTGCTCTACGAGGTCGTCTCCGCGCTCCGCATGCACGTGGTCCGCGGCACGCTCACGATCGCCGAGGCCGAGACCAAGGGCGCCGAGGCGCACGACGCACCCCTGCTCCTGACAGGCGCCCGCGAGCTCGATGCGCACGCACTGTCGCTCGCGCACGTACTCGGGCACTCAGCGTACGACTGCTTCTACCTGGCGCTCGCGATCGAGCGGGAGTGCGTGCTCGTCACCGGGGACCGGGGTCTCGCCTCGGCCGCGCGCGCAATCGGACTTGGCACGCACGTCCGCCTGCTCGGCGCGTGAGCTGCAGACCGGCAGCGTTCTGACGGCGCGGACGCAGCGCTTGGCGATCAGGCGACACGCAGCCACTTAACAGGGCCACCAACCGGTCCCGTAGAGAATCCTTGTCATGACCGTACTCATCGGTCATAATGACCGTATAAAACGGTCATTAATAAGGACTGCCATGCTTGGGAATCGCGTAACCATCAGCGAAGCTCTCAGCGCCCTCGGTGCCCGGCTCGAAGCGATGGGCACGCCGGAGTTGGAGATCGTAGTCATCGGTGGAGCAGCACTGTCCGTGCTCGGATTCGTCGACCGCAGTACACGTGATGTCGACGTGCTCGCGCTGGGCGTGCGCACACCGGATTCGGTGGCTCCCCTACTTATCAAGTCACACCCGCTCCCCGACGCGCTGCGCACAGCCGCCAAGGGCGTTCAACGTGATCTGGGCCTCCGCGAGGACTGGCTCAACGCCGGTCCGACCAATCTCCTGGACCACGGCCTCCCCGCCGGGTTCGCCGAGCGGCTCGTGGGTCGGCGCTTCGATACCCGGTTGCTGGTGCATTTCCCCGCACGTGAGGACCTGATCGCACTCAAAGTCTACGCGGCAGCTGGCACTGGGGTGGGCAGACACACTCAGGACCTGGTAGCGCTCGGTGCCACACCCACTGAGTTGCTCGCCGGCGCGAGATGGGCGCGTTCACAGGATCCCTCCACCGGCTTCAAATCCATGCTCCTTGCGCTGCTCAGATACTGCGACGCGCTCGCGGAAGCGGAGGTGTTCGACAGTGAACCCTAGCGACCTTCGCGCGCTACTGCGGGATTCGCTCACGGAGCTCGCATGGAGTCAGTGGACTGCGATCGGCGTCGCTGGATCGGGGGCGAGAGCGAGTACGTTGATCGACCCCGAGGCGCTGCTGGTAGCGAGCACGAGTATCGCCCGGTGGGATGCCCGCCTCTTCGACGAGGTCCTCGACTGGGTCTCGACGAACGGTACGCTTCTCGACGCCGCACGACTGCGTCGGCTGGCCGAGCGAGCGACTCCGGCGCAGCGGCGCGTCGTCCTCGCGATCCTTCGTTCAGCAGACCGCGAACGTGAGATCACACCTTTGCGACGAGTCGAAGATGCACTCGTCGCACGGGAGGAAGCCGAGACCTACGGGACGGAGCCGCTGTTCCACGCGAGCAGCGCCGGAACCGCGCAATGGACCTCGCTCGACGATACGTTCGCCGATCTCGGGTTTTCACGATCCAGCGCCCGCCCCAAGAGCATGTCGACATCACCGGACGGATCGTCGCCGGCGTGTCTGCGCTTTGCACTCAGGGGCCTCGTAGGAACCGGAGCGCGCGCCGAAGTACTGACGTATCTGCTGACCCATGAGTGGGCGCATGGCCGACTGATTGCCGAGTACGCGGCGTACAACCAGTCGGTCGTTGCGGATTACCTGGGCTCACTTTTCGACGCCGCTCAGGTCGAGAAGCGCGTGCGCGGCAGACGTGTGGACTACCGCATCGTAGGCCTTCTTACAGACGCGCTGCCCGAGGCCCCCGAATCCGTGGCGTGGCACCGGGTGTGGCCCGCGCTCGTCGCGATCCTGGAGGCGCCGTCCGCCGATATCAGCGAGCAGGCGCAGTGGGTCCGGCTCGCTGACGTGCTCGATGCGCAGAGCGAGGCGCTCGCCGCAGAGGGATTCGAACTTGATCTGCCGAGTATGGACCGGTGGATGACGCTAGGCAGTATCCGGATCGAAGCCGGGGTACACCAGGTGGCCACACGCTGCCGCGAACTCGCCGGGCACCGATAGGGTTGTCGAGTCGGCAAGAGTGCACCGCTCACTCAAGCGCAGCCAGCCTCCGCTGCAGCTGCTCGCGCGCCGTAATTCTTGCTTTCGATGGTCACGCGCTTTTGCCGTCCGACGAACGTGAAGCCCGCGCCAAGTTCGAGCATGAAGCACTCGACCTCGTCGAGGATCGCCCGTTCGAGCTGCGACTCGCTGTGCTGCAGCGGCAGGTCGAGGAAGTCGAGCACGTATGGATCGCTGCGCGTGTGTTTGGTCCACCCTTCATGCGCGCACAGCGCAAGGTAGAAGTCGCGTTTGGGCTGCTTAGAGATGGTGAGAAGCTCCGCGATGTTGGTCCAGGTCAATTTTGCCGCCAGTGGCGGCAAAATCTCCGGCTCGGGATACAGCTCAGCGAACTTCACCATTCGCGAAAGGTTTCGCCAGCCGAACCCGCGGCCGTAACGTTCAGTGAGTCGGGCCGCCAATCCCTTCAGTACATCCATGTCGTATCCCGTACGCCCATCGCCGAGCACGTCCTGGCGGACGCGCCTCCCGGCACTCCAGTAGAGCATTACCAGCTCCGTGTTGGCCGCCGAAGCAGCGCGGGCCCGTGCCCGCTCGATCAGTTCCGTGACGTCGCCCAACAATGCGTCGCTAACGACGTCGGGACTCGGGTCGGCACCTCTGCCCGTCATAGAGCGCCCCCTGTCTCGGGGTGACGCGGAATGCGCCTGGGCCGAGAGTGCAGGCGAGGGCTTACCGGTCTCTGTGCGAAGTCTTACCGCCGAACGAAAGTGGCTCCGCATTCGATCCTGAGAGATTTGGCCGCCACTGGCGGCCAAATGTTGGCCCGGTGTCCGGCACTGCATGTGGGGGCCGCAGGATATTCTCGCCACTGGCGAAAGAATGTCCAGGTCGGAACCCATTCACCGCGCGCGGTACACGTCCACGCGGTGCTCGATACGGACGGCGCGGACGGCGCGCTCAGCTTCGTCTACACGGTAGATCGCGCGGTACGGGCCGCGCCGGGCATTCAGGTAGCCTTCGAGATCGAACATCAGCGGCTTGCCCACCCTTGCCGGGTTCTCCAGCAGCAGCCCCGTCATGAACTCGACCATCGCCGCGGCGGCGGCTTCGGGAAGTCTGCGTAGCGTGCGCTCGGCCGATGAGGCGACCAGCAGCCTGTACGCCTCCATCGGCTACTCCGAATCGAGGTACTTCGCCCGCAGCTCGGCAGCGCTCACGTACTGGCCGCGGTTGATCTCGCGCTCTGCGGAACGGATCTCTTCGAGAGCTCCGGGCGCCGAGAGGATCTCTAGCGTCTCCTCAAGGCTTGCGAGGTCCTGCACGCTCATGATGACTGCCGCGGGACGCCCGTGCCGGGTGATAACGACACGCTCGTGCTGTCACTCGACGAGATCGACGATCTCCGAGAGGTGAGCTTTGACGTCGGCAAGTGAACGTGTGGCCGCGAGGGGCGAAACGCGATTCAGCGCCGCGACGGACTTCACCACCCGATTCACCCATGGCTTTTCCCCGGGCAGCAAGTGCCTCCCAGGCAAGCACAAGATCCCTCGGCCGATCTTGATGCAGCACCTCGAGTATCTGCGCCGCCTGCCCTCTGCTACTCGAAGTGCGATGCGTCCGGGACGGCCTCGGCGGCCTTGGCGAACAGCTGGATGTCGATGTGGCAGTACCCGCCTGGATTCTTGTCGAGATAGTCCTGGTGGTACTCTTCCGCCGATACGTAGGCGCCCAGCGGCTCGACCTCGACGACGACAGGCTCCGCGAACTGTTCCTGGAGTTTCGCGACCGAGCGCTCGATGAACGGAAGGTCGGCGGGGTCGCTGTAGTAGACGCCGGTGCGGTACTGCGTACCGACATCGTTGCCCTGCCGGTTGAGCGAGGTCGGGTCGATGGCCTCGAAGAAGATTTCGAGCAGGAACGGCAGCGGTGCGAAGGACGGGTCGTAGTCCACGCGCACGGTCTCCGCATATCCGGTCCGGCCGGTAACGACATCGCGGTACGTGGGCGAGTCGGTCGTGCCGTTGGCGTACCCGGCCTCAGTCGAGCTCACGCCACGCACCGAGGCCATGAGCTTCTCGACACCCCAGAAACACCCTCCGGCGAGATAGATCGTGGCCATGTCGTCTCCTTCAGTGATGGCGGGCGAAGCGGTCGTATCCGGGTCGGGACGCGAGGTGTTTTCTGTAGCAGCAGGCGCACAGCCGAGGAGCGTTGCGGGAAGTAGCACTGCGGCCAACAGTAGGTATGTGACCGAGAGAGGCCTGAGACTCACGAGGACTCGATTCCGAGGGGGAAAGGATGGCGCCACCGTCCTCGGAGCAAACGCTGTGCTAGATAACAGTGTCTGCGCTTGTCGCGGACGCTCTCGCCTGTGGGGCACGTCAGGTCGCCGACGTCGAGGCTGCCCTCGCTGCGGCGGCTGAGATCAGTCGAGCGGCTGGAAGCGGCGCATGAGATCGATCATCGGGCCGCAGTCGGCTTCCGAAGGGCAGCCGGCGCATGCGAGTGAGCGCCACTGTTTGAGGATACGCTGCGCCGCCAGGGTGGTCGCTCCGTACTCGAAGGCGTCTCCCGGGCGCATTTCCAGGAGCTCAAGTGCGAGCGCGTCGAGTACCCTGACCACCGCCTCGCCCTCACCCTCGACAGTGCCCACGCAGATGCCGTCCACGAGAGCGGGACAACGCGCGCAGAGGTCGTCCGGACCAGCCACGACCGTCCCTGGGCTCTCCGTGAGCCGCTCGAGGACGCCGATCACGTTGCGGGCGAACTCCGCCGAGTGGCCCTTGCCGTGCATGAACTGTAAGCAGATGAGGTGGTGTCCCCTGAGTCGCGGACCGGACTCGACGCTCACGGCAGTCAACTCACGGGTATCCACGGTGGAGGCGGGTTGTACTCTGGTCCCATGACCGGCGCTGGCTTCAAGTTCGAGAAGGTTTGCACGACCGCGACCTGTACCGATGCCAACATGAGTGAGCTGATCGCTATGAGTAGTGCGAATCGCTGCAGTATAGAAGGTGCGCACACGGCTCAGCTCTCACTCGGCCAGATGACAAGTTGCCCGTTGCAACAACCGTACCATATGCGAAGTTCTGCAGCCTTCACGCACCCGCGCTGTTCCGCGCGCGTTACTCCTCGGCCGGGAGCGCCTCGCCGGCGCGCTTCAGAGCCTCTCGGGCAAATTGTTCCGCATCATCCATCGCATCGAAGACCTCGTCGAAGTTGTGGAACCCCATCGAGTTCTCTGACACGATGAGGTTCTCCCAGAGGACGTGGGCTTGCTGGTGTGCCTCGATGGCCGCTTCGTGCGCCGTCGTGTCAACGGTGCGACCGGCGTCAGTGGCTTCGCGCAGCGCGCCGAGCCGGGTGACCGAGAGCGCGAGCAACTCTTGAACGATCTTCTGGCGTTCATAGACCGCCCGCTGTCCGGCGATTGCGTCGGCGATCCGGTTTCCGTGACACGTTTCGCACGGCCCCGTCCCGATGACCGCGGCCAATCCGGTCGCTTGCGCGAATGCGCCGTACACGGCGGTGTCGTGGTACTTATAAGGGCTCGTCATCCAGTGGCTCCTGACCCACTCACCCGTCACGGAGCGCACGCGGGGCATGTGGCATGAGACGCAGGTGGCGCCCGCGTTGTAGTGGACGCTGTTCCAAGCGAGCTCGACTTCGGGATGCTGGCTCTTGATGAGCGGCGCGCCGATTATCGCGTGCGTCCAGTCTTGCGCGTAGCCGAAGGTGCGCGAGTAGTGCTCGTGCAGATCACCGGCTTTCGCCCAACCGTAGTGGTCACGTACCACGCCGTCTATTGCGCTCCTGCCGCACGTGTACTCGACGTGGCACTGGGCACACAGCAGAGTCTCGAGGTCTTTTCGCGAAGCGGAGGCGACGTCGTTCACTATGTCAGGGGCGTAGGGGTTGACGCCGCCGCGGCCGTCGACACCGCCCGAGGCTATCGCGTCGGCCATAGCGGGCCGGATGAGGCGGAGCTCAGACGAGTGTGGATCGTGGCAGTGGTTGCAGCCGATGCCGTACGGCATGGTGTCTTTGGTGGTCGCGATAGTAGCCGCCCACAGCATGTCTCTGTGCTCGGCGGGGTCCTCACTTGCTGATGGCCGCGAAGTGTACACGCGTCCGTCGGGAAACACGGCGGTCGCACTCACCTCGTAGCTCTCGAAGTCGGTTGACAGGCTCACGACGGTGCCTGCCGGTATGTCGACGGTCCGTGCAGGCGTGCCGTCACCTGCCGTGTGCGTGAGCTTGATGGAGGTGTCCGCGGGCACGGTGAGAGGTGTACCCGTGTGCCACGCCCACGCGACCTTGGTCGATTTGCACTGGAGGCACGTCTCGAACTTGGCGCGCAACGTCTCGTAGTGCTCTTCGAGCATCCACACGTGCGCGCCTTCCTCACGGTAGTCGCGTACGAAGCCGTGCCCGGCCACTATGGTGTTGTACTCGGGAAACTCCTCGACCTTGTGGATCGGCGGCACTCGCTGCGAACCGCCAAACGGTCCTACCTTCAGGTTGTCATCGTACAGATGCATCCCGGCGATGGATGAATGACACTCCGCGCAAGCGTCGACGCGCCAGTCGATAACCGCGCGCACCCCCTCGGGGTCGGCTGCGTGGGCCTCGGCGTCCTCGTGGCACGTCGCGCATCCCGAAGCCGCATGGGGTCCCGCGGCGTACGCATCCACGTTATCGGCGTGACACTCACCGCATGCGGCGCGCGCGTCAGTCACAGCGACCGGCTCGTAGACCGCCTTTCCACACCCCGACATCGCTGCGGTCACGGAAATCGTGGCAGCGAGCATGACGGCTACTCGAAGCGGTCCTCTCATCGATCTGGTCCTCCCTCGCGGCCGGATTCCATGCAAGGCCGTAGATACTCGTGAGCGCAGGAGAATACGGCATCCGCTGCCAGCCGCCGGTCTACCGAGCCATTGCGAGCATCTCTTTGAGTCTTTTCCACGCGAGCCCCGCTCCTCCTACCGAGAACCAATACATGACGTAGGTGGCACGCTTCATGATGATCGCGGGCACCCCGGAGATGTTCATGTTGAACATCCAGCCCACGCCCCAACGCGGGCCCACGCTCACAAACTCACCGTGCATATGCGGTTTGAACACGACAGGACTCTCACCTCGCGCCTCGCGCATGATGTTCTCGGCGGTGTGCTCGCCTTCTCGAATCGCGAACTGCGCGAGCATCGGCAGGATCTTGTTGTTCGCCGGATCCCTAAACGCCGCGACGTCTCCGATGGCGTAGATCTCGGGATGCCGAGGCGAGCGAAGGTACTCGTCACAGACGAGCCGTCCCGAGCTGTCGAAGTCGAGCCCCCAGCTGATCGCGTCGGGATCCGCCTTCGCGCCTCCGCAGAAGACGAGCACCCGAGTCTCGATTCGCTCGCCTGATTCCAGCACGACGGCGTCATCATCTACCCGTTTGACCATCGAGCCCACGTATAGCTCGACCCCCATTCGCCGCAAGCGTTCCATCGCGCGGACGCGCTGTGCTCGGGGCAGGTCGTAGAGGATCTCGGGCCGCCCTTCCACAAGCCGGATCCTGAGATCCGCGGGGTCAAGTCCCGCGTCTCGCGCACGGCGTGGAAGCATCTGGCCGAGGGTCCCGACGATTTCTATCCCTGTCGCTCCGCCGCCGATCACAGTGAAACACAGCGCCTTGGTACGGGCTGTCCTGTCCGAAAGGGTGGCCGCTCGCTTGAACGCCCACTCGATACGGCGTTGCAGCTCTTGCGCGTCGTGCACCGACCACATCGTGACCGCGCGCTCCGCGAGTCCGGGCACAGGAGGCACGAACGCGATCGCACCGGTCGCCAGCACGAGTCGCCAGTACTCCACACGCTGGCCGTTCTCGCCACGCTGACCAACGGTGACCGCGCGTTGCTCGGCATGGACGGAATCGAGCCGGTTGTAGCAGACGGTCACCGGCAAGTCGCGGAAGACGGTGGGGTGCCACAGCTCGCAGAACTCCGGGCGGGGCGGTCCCACCGCGACGAGGTCGAGTTCGGAGAGCGCTTGCTGGCACGGGTTGGGCTCGATGAGGAGGATCTCGATGTCGTCGGATGGCCGCATCGAACGCGCGAGTCTGACGGCCAGTGTGGTTCCCCCGTATCCGCCTCCGGCGATGACCACTCGGCGGCGGGAACCTGGCTTTGCGCACTCCATTTGGGTGATGTCTGTCATCATGCTCCTCGCACTCGGCTTACGTAGGCTTCTACCCGTTCGGCGTGCTGCGAGTTGTGGAACAAACCCCCAAGATGGCGTGTTACCGGTACCACTCGCGACAAGGAGTTCTGATGCAGATCATCGTGTTTGGTTTATCCACGTGTCCGTACTGTCGGATGACCAAGAAGTTTCTCGACGAGGCTGGTGTCGAGTATGAGCTAACTGAGGTAGACCTGCTCGATGGCGAGGAGAAGGAAGCCGCCGTAGCCGAGGTCAAGCGGCTTTCGGGTGGCACGTCTTTTCCGGTCGTGGTGGCCGGTGACGAAGTCATCGTCGGCTTTAACAAGAAGCGCATCAAGGAGTTGCTGGCAGGGTGAGCGACCGGTCGGTGCGCATGCGATTCCATGAAGACACGACGGTCGAGGACCTCAAGGCGTACATGACTCCGTTTGTCGCGAGGCTCGGCTACGTGTTCAACGACGACGCGGAATTCGTGGATGAGGTGCTCGCAAGTGAGTTGGAGATCCTCGCCGAGACGGGCGACGTGTACTGTCCGTGCCGGGTGCGCACTGGGGATCCGAAAGCGGACTACAAGGTCGTCTGTCCCTGCATCCCGTTTTTCGCCGATGAGTTCGCGAAGCTGCGCAAGTGCTGGTGCGGCTTGTTTGTCATGCATGATGTCGAGGACGGGAGCGAGCTGCACGGCGTGATCGAGGTGTCTCCCGGGCCCGCCGAGGTCCCGGTCGTTCCAGCTGACGAGCTGGCGCCCGGCGGTGTGCGCACTGTACGCGTCGGCACGCGGGAGATCGCGCTTGTAAGAGTCGGCGACGAGTTCTTCGCGCTTGGCAACGTGTGCCGTCACGCATTCGGGCCGCTCGGCCAGGGCTTCATCGATGGGTATGCGCTGATGTGCCCGTGGCACGGGTGGCGTTACGATGTGCGCGACGGGAGTACCGACCACCCCGGCGCGGACGTCAAGACGTATCCGGTCGCGGTGCGCGGCGGTTACGTCTACGTCACCGTGTGAGCGGCGCGCGGGCCGCCTGAGCGCTCCCGCTGCCCGTCCTGAGTCTTACTCGGTTACTCGGCGGTCTTCTCCTTGGCGAACAGCTCGGCGATGCCGCCGATCGATCCCATGATCCCGGTGACCTCCATTGGCAAGAAGACCTTGTTCGCCTCGCCGTTGGCTATCGCCTTGAGGGCCTCAAGGTAGCGAATGGCGATGAGGTCGTTGGTGGGGCTGCCCTCGTGGATGGCGGCGAACACGTACTTGATCGCGAGCGCCTCGCCCTCGGCGACGGTGTGGTACTTGAACTTCTCTGCCTCAGCAACTTCCTTGATCGCCTGGGCCTCACCCTCGGCCTCCAAGATGTTTGCCTGTTTGGATCCCTCGGCTCGGGTAATCGCGGCCTGCTTGTCGCCATCGGCCTCAAGAATCAGCGCGCGACGCGTCCGCTCCGCTTTCATCTGGCGGTGCATCGCTTCGGTGACGTCGACGGGAGGCTCGATGCGCTGCAGTTCGACGCGCACCACGCGCACGCCCCACTTGTCGGTTGCGTCATCGAGAATCTGGCGTAGTGCGGCGTTGATGGTTTCGCGGCTCGTGAGCGATTCGTCGAGTTGCATCTCTCCGATGACGTTACGCAGGTTGGTCTGCGCGAGTTTCGTCGCGGCCATGTAGAAGTTGGCCACGTTATACATGAGCTTCACGGGGTCGGTCGCCTCGTAATACACCACGGCGTCGACTGTGACCACGACGTTGTCTTTCGTGATGACTTCTTGCGGCGGTACGTCGACGACATTTTCGCGCATGTCGACTTTGGTCATGCGGTCGACGAGCGGGATGATGAAGTGAAGTCCTGAGTCGAGCGTCTTTTGGTACTTGCCAAACCGCTCGACGATACCCTTCTCGTACGGGCGCACGATGCGGATCGCGAGCATCGTGTAGACGAAGAGTACGACCAAGACGACCAAGCCGAACCCCACAGCGGCGAAGACCTCCATCATCCGTTCCTTTCTGCTCGTGCGCGGCGCTCTCTCACGATGCCGCGACGTCCGTTTCTGATGGTTGCACGATCAGGCGCGTTCCCACTACTCGCTCGACCGTCACCCGGGTGCCCGAGGGAATGTTCTCGCCGCTTAAGGACTCGGCGCGCCACTCCTCGCGTTCCACTCTGACGCGTCCTGTCGCGGAGTCCGGGTCGATCGCCTCGATCACCGTTCCCGGTAAACCGAGCAGCCGGTCGACCCCCGTGCGGACGGGTGGTTCGTGCGTGAGGCGGTTCGCATACCGGCGGAGCAGCACGAGCATCGCGCTCGAGACACCTATGAATGCGATCCACTGCCATCCGACATCCGCTCCGAGGTATTCGAGGAGTGCCGCCGCAGCGGCGCCGACAGCAAACGGCAACAGAAAAAACGTCGCGGTAAACATTTCAGCGATGAGCAAGATCGCCGCAAGCAGGACCCAAACCCAGAACCAGATCTCCACCTTTGTTCACCCCTGAGTATCGGTCAGTCGGACGCGGGATCTCTTCTCATAGATTGGTGACACTCTACTCAATCATTCCCAAATGCGGCGTGTGCCGGGGGTTTTCCGGTCAGCCACGTCTGTCTAACTCATCCGCGGCGACGTAGCGCTATAAATACGCAGTAAGCGCACTTAAGAGATGCGATATTGTGGGTTCGAGGGTGGTACCATCACCATGAAGCCGCCGATCAAGGAGTCATCATGAGCCATGAACTTACTGCTTCGGTCGATCTGACCATAGGGGACACTCCGCTTGTAGCGCTTAGGCGCCTCGGTGCGGGGCTGCCTGGCCGCATCGCCATCAAGTTAGAGTCGCGAAATCCGGGCGGCTCGGTGAAGGACCGCATCGCTCGCGGCATGATCGACGACGCCGAGGCGAGCGGGCGCATATCACCTGGGAAGTCGGTGCTTGTTGAGCCTACGAGCGGCAACACGGGCATCGCCCTGGCGATGATCGGTGCCGCGCGCGGCTACGAAGTCGTCCTCACCATGCCCGAGAGCATGTCGATCGAGCGCCGCCGCCTCTTGTTGGCGTACGGAGCCGAGTTGGTGCTTACTCCTGCTGGCGAGGGGATGGCTGGCGCGGTGGCCGCGGCGGAACAAATCACCGCTGAACGCGAGAGAGCGTTTCTTGTCGGGCAGTTTGTCAACCCCGCGAATCCGCGGACACACTATGAGACCACCGGCCCTGAGATCGAGCAGGCGCTTGCCGCGGAACCGATAGGGGCGCTTGTCGCGGGCGTAGGAACCGGAGGTACCGTGTCGGGTGCCGGACGCTACCTCAAGGAGCGCTTCCCTGGCGTACGGGTCATCGCTGTCGAGCCGGCCGAGTCACCGATCATCTCGCAGACTCGCGCGGGCCAGGAGCTCACGCCTGGACCGCATCTCATCCAAGGGATCGGCGCCAACTTCGTGCCGATGACTCTCGATCTTGGTGTCCTCGACGAGGTGTTTCCGGTCGAGGGCGAGAGAGCGCTCGTCATGGCGCGGACGCTCGCCGCCGAAGAGGGCATTCTTGGCGGGATATCGAGTGGGGCGAACGTTGTCGCGGCGCTTGAGGTAGCCGCGCGGCCCGAGATGGAGGGCTTGACCGTGGTGACGTTCGCGCCTTCCACTGGCGAGCGCTACCTGTCGACGCGGCTTTGGGAGGAGTTGGGCTGATGCGCGTGGCCCAGCGAATCGATTACGCGATGCGGGCCGTGACCGCACTCGCGGCCCTCCCTGAGAATCGTATGATGCCAGCCGGAGAGCTGGCCGATCGTCTCGGACTGCCGAGGCGATTTGTTGAGCAACAGGTCACCGTTCTCGTTCGTCACGGGATCGTTCGCAGCCGCAGGGGTCCGGGCGGCGGAGTCGCGCTCAACCGTCTCGCCGGACAGATCACCGCGTACGAGGTGATCGTGGCGGTCCAAGGCGATCTTCTCGATGTGCCCCGGGTGAGCGCCTCGGCGGTTTCTGAGATGTGGGGGAGCGCCGCTGAGTCGCTCGAGCGGCACTTCAAGGGGATCGATCTTGAGGAACTAGCCGTGCGCCAACGTGAGTTGGATGAAATGAACGGCTTCATGTATCACATCTGATGCGGCCCGGAGATTGTGCGCGTGTGACGGGCGGGACGGAAATGGGCCGCGTGTGTACTGGCGTTCTTGTTACCGCCAAGCGTGTTCTGATACACTCCAGCAGTCCTACGCGGTGCATACCGATTGGGGCAGGGAGCGGTGGCGCAGGTGCGCTGACGCAGTGACAGGTGCGATTCCGCACGGAGCGAATTGGAGGACAGGGATGAGTGTGGCAAAGAGAAAGCGTTTCTTCGCCATCATCGCTATGCTGACGATGCTTGCGATGGTCGTCACCGGCTGTGGTGGCGGCACTGGGACCGGGGATACCGGTGACACTGGTGCCACGGGCGACGCCGTCGACGTCAAGATCGGCGTGAGCTCGCCTTTCACGGGTGATGTGGCCGCTCTCGGTCTCGGCATCCGCAACGGTGCGCAGCTGGCCATTGAAGAGGCCGCGCCAGAGCTCGCTGAGCTCGGCATCAATCTGACGATGCTCGCGGTCGACGATGCTGCGGACCCCAAGACCGGCGTGAACGCCGCGAATCAGATGGTCTCTGACAGTGCGGTGGTCGGAGTGGTCGCCCACCTGAACTCGGGCGTATCGATTCCGACGTCGGCTGTGTACAACGAGGCTGGCATCGTCCAGATCTCGCCGGCGTCGACCAACCCGCAGCTCACGCTGCAGGGTCTCGAGAACGTCTTCCGCGTTTGCACGGTCGACACGGTTCAGGGTTCGTTCGCGGCTGAGTTCGCTTTCGACACCCTCGGCTACAAGACCGTCGCGGTGATCGACGACTCCACCCCGTATGGCGAGGGCCTAGCGGCAGAGTTCGCGAAGGCGTTCGAGGCCAAGGGCGGCACCGTGACCTCGACCGACAAGGTTCAGGTCAAGGATCAGGATTTCACCGCTCTCGTGACCAAGATCCGTAGCGATGCTCCTGACTTCATCTACTTCGGTGGCATGTACACCGAGGCCGCGCTCGTTGCCAAGCAGTCCAAGGACGCTGGCTTCGAGGGTCCGGTCATGGGTGGAGACGGCCTCTACACCCAGCAGTACGTTGATATCGCCGGTGCCGCGAACGCCGAGGGCGACTTCGCGACATCAGTTGGTCTCCCGCTCGCCGAGCAGCCCAAGGGCCTAGATTTCAAGGCGGACTTCGAGGCGAAGTTCCCCGGTCAGGCCATCGAGGCGTACGACACCTACGCGTATGACGCAGCCAAGGTGATCATCGAGGCGATCAAGAAGGTCGCCGCCGATCTCGGCGCCGCTGAAGTCGTGACCCCAGCTGGCAAGCAGGCCATCATTGATGCTGTTGCGGCTACCAACATGGAAGGCGTGACCGGAACCGTCGCCTTTGACGAGAACGGTGACACGACCAACAAAGCTATCACCGCTTATGTGGTGCGCGATGGCGCCTGGGTTCCCTACACCGAGTAGCGGAAGCCGAGCAGTCTCGTAAACACTCGGCCCGGGTGGGACACGGTGACGTGACCTGCCCGGGCCGGCGTGGGGGCAGGCCCGGAGTTACTGGCATGGCCCCGTTGCGCCGTGCCATTCACGCGAATCACGGATGGAGCACTCGTGTCAGCCGAACTCGGTATTTTAGTACAGCAATTCATCAACGGAATCACCCTTGGAGGGATGTACGCGCTGCTTGCCCTCGGGTACACGCTCGTGTACGGCATCTTGTTGATGATCAACTTCGCCCACGCCGAGATGTTTATGTTCGGTGCGTATGTGGGACTATTCACGCTCACTGGCCTGGCCCGTATCGAGTTCTTCACATCGAGCGGTCCGGCGCTGTTGCTTCTCTACTTGCTCACGTTTCTGATCGCCATGATCGCGACCGGAATTCTTGGCGTGATCATCGAACGTTTCGCGTATCGTCCGCTACGGCACGCGCCGCGTCTTGCGCCGCTCATCTCGGCGATCGGCGTGTCGCTGTTCCTTCAGAACGCCGTGCTGCTCTGGATATCTTCGCGCTCTCTGCCATTCCCGGTGCTCTTTGAGGTGCAAACGTACCAGATCGCAGGCGCGACGATCTCTTCGATGCAGATTCTCATCATCGTCACCACGATCGTGTTGATGCTGGTGCTCGATAACTTTGTTTCACGCACACGCCTCGGCAAGTCAATGCGCGCGACGTCCCAGGACCGGGAGACCGCAGGCCTCATGGGGGTCGACATCAATCGCGTTATCGCGCTGACATTCTTCATTGGCCCGGCGCTCGGCGCCGCTGCGGGAATCTTCTCGGGCATGTACTACGGCAACATCAAGTACAACATGGGCTTCATCCCAGGGATCAAGGCGTTCGCCGCGGCGGTTGTCGGCGGAATCGGCAACCTGCGCGGAGCGATGCTTGGAGGGTTTTTGATTGGTCTGCTGGAGTCACTTGCCGCCGCGTACATCAGCACGGGATACAAGGACGTTATCGCGTTCGTGATCCTGATTATCGTCCTGATCTTCAAGCCCGGTGGCATTCTGGGCGAGTCCGTCGCGGAGAAGGTGTAGCCATGACAGCGATCAGAAGCGGACTCACCAGAGTCAACGATTTTTTCTCGACCGCACCGGGGAAGGTCGCCTTCTTCTTCGTGCTCGCGCTCGTAACGCTGTTCTTGCCGGTGTATTTCCAGTCAGTGGGTAACGCGTTCATGGTGCGGATCTTTGCGCTCGTGGGCATCTACGCGCTACTTGCGCTCGGACTCAACATAGTTGTTGGCCAAGCGGGTCTTCTGAACCTCGGCTTCATCGCGTTTTACGCGGTGGGCGCGTACGCTGGGATGAACCTCGGATTCCTGATGCAGGAGTTGCTCATCGGGGTCGGATTTCTCGGCGAAGCACCGGAGAACTGGTCGTACTGGTTCATATTGCCGTTCGCCGCAGTGCCAGGCGTCATCGCTGGACTCATGATCGGGACGCCGGTGTTGCGCCTGCGCGGCGACTACCTTGCCATCGTCACACTTGGTTTCGGTGAGATCGTGCGTATCGCGATCACAAACGATATCGCGGGGATTACCAATGGCGCGTCCGGTCTGCCAGGAATCGGTCAGAGTGTCGCCCCGGCAGCCGGACAGTTGTGGGTCCGAGAGAACCTCTCGGCGGGGAACTTCGTGTTCTCGAAGGATCTCTACTGGTACTACATCATCATTGCGCTCGTGCTCTTCGCGATCTTCGTTATCAATCGCATCGACAACTCCCGTCTTGGGCGGGCCTGGGTCGCGATGCGCGAGGACGAGGTCGCGGCGTCGTCGGTTGGCGTGAACATCTTGACGACAAAGCTCTGGGCGTTCGCGCTCGGTGCGGCGTGGGGAGGCATCGCAGGTCACACGTACGCGTACTGGGTCGGCTTCATCAGTCCCGAGTCTTTCAACTTCATGGAATCCGTCCTAGTGGTGTGCATGGTCGTCCTCGGGGGCATGGGTTCGATCCCAGGCACCATTCTCGGCGCTGTCATAATTACCGCTGTCCCGGAGGTCATTCGCGCGCTCGCGGCGTCACCCGCGCTTTCTGGCGTACTCACCGCTGAGCAGGCGTCCACCGTAGGCGACTACCGCTTCTTAATCTTTGGCGGTCTCATGGTGGTCATGATGGCACTCAGGCCGCAAGGCATCCTGCCTTCCAAGCGCCGAGCCCGCGAGCTCAATCCAGCGAATGAAAACATCCGCGCGCAGGAGAACCAGCAGCTCTGGGAAGCCGAGCACAAGCACAACTCCGACAGCGACATCCTTTAGGCGCGGAAGAAAGGCGCTGACGCGATATGCCAATGCTAGAAATCAAGAACGTCACGATGCAGTTCGGTGGTCTCAAAGCCCTTTCGGACGTGAACTTTCACGTCGATGAGGGCGAGATCGTCGCCCTCATCGGACCCAATGGGGCGGGTAAGACGACCCTGTTCAATCTTCTTACCGGCATCTACCGGCCTACTGAGGGCACTATCGAGTTTGAGGGCACTTCGCTTATCGGCAAGAAGGCGCACCGCGTCTGCGTCATGGGAATCGCACGCACATTCCAAAATATCCGGCTGTTCGCGAACATGACCACACTTGAGAACGTGATGGTCGCACGCCACACGAGGACCAAGGAGACGCCGCTCATGGCGGTGCTCCGCACGCCCAACTTCAAGCGGGAAGAGCAACACACGGAAGATGAGGCGCGCAAGCGGCTTCGATTCGTGGGGCTTGAAGAGAAGGCGAATGAGCTGGCGATGAACCTCCCTTACGGCGAGCAGCGTAAGCTGGAGATCGCGAGGGCGCTCGCGACCGATCCTAAGCTGGTGCTTCTCGACGAACCGGCTGCGGGGATGAACCCGCAGGAATCGGCGTCCCTTACTGGGCTCATCGGCAAGATACGCGAGTCGGGAGTCACCGTCTTGCTTATAGAGCATGACATGAAGGTCGTCATGGAGATCGCGGATCGCATCTCGGTGCTCGACTTCGGTGAGATGATCGCCGAGGGCAAGCCCGATGAGGTGCGAAGGAATCCCAAAGTCATCGAGGCGTATCTGGGTACTGGCGCAGAAGCGCTCATGGCCGAGGGATAGGAGGGTACCTACGTGCTGAAAGTCAACGGGATACATACCTTCTACGGCAAGATCGAGGCGCTCAAGGGCATCAGCGTCGAGGTTCAGGAAGGCGAGATTGTCACGCTCATCGGAGCGAACGGCGCGGGCAAGTCGACCACGCTCAAGACGATTTCCGGCCAACTCAGTCCTAAAGAAGGCACTATTGAGTTTCTCGGCGAGACGATATCGGGCATGCCGTCCCACGCTGTTACGGCAAAACGCGTGATCCAGGTGCCTGAAGGCCGCCGCATCTTCCCGCAGATGACGATTCGCGAGAACCTCGAAATGGGCGCGTTCCTTCGTAAGGACAAAGATGGGATCGCCGCGGATCTTGAGCATGTGCTTGAGCTGTTCCCTCGATTGCGTGAGCGTCTTGCCCAGAAGGGCGGAACGCTTTCGGGCGGCGAACAGCAGATGCTCGCAATTGCCCGCGGCATGATGGCGCGCCCACAGCTCCTGATGCTCGATGAGCCGTCGATGGGACTTGCCCCCGTGATCGTCGAGGTGATCTTTGGAACCATCAAGAAACTCAACGAGGAGGGCACCACGATTCTGCTCGTTGAGCAAAACGCCGCAATGGCTCTTCAGGTCGCCGATCGCGGATATGTGCTTGAGACAGGCACCGTAGCGCTTGAGGGCACTGGCAAAGAGCTCCTCAGAAATGAGAGAGTTCGCAAGACGTACCTCGGGGAGATGTAAGGGCTCGTTACAGTGCGGCGATAGCACGCGCCTTCGCCTCGGCCAGCCGGGAATCGATCGAGTGGTCCCTTCCGCTTGTGTGGTGCCCGTTAGTCACCCGCCATGCACCGGCGGACATCACCGCGGCAGTGGTCTTTTGCCCGGCTGAGTCGAGGAGGGCCGCGTAGGGGTCTGGCCCCGCGACCGCGAACGCGGCGAGATCAGCGGACGTGCCGGGTTCCAAGGCTCCGAAACGCTGTCGGAGACCGAGAGCGACCGCGCCGTCGATAGTCATCATCCGCACGATCCGCTCGGCTGTGAGCCCTGGCGCGAGCACGCGCAGGGCGCGCGCTTCCTCGAACAGATCGAGATCGTGGTTGCTTGCGAGACTGTCGGTGCCAAGCGCGATGCGGGCGCCCGCTGCCTCGAGTGCGGCGACTGGAGCATCGCCAACCTGCAGATACGTGTTGGAGCGAGGGCACAGCGCGATGCCAGCACACTTCTCGGCGATAAGCGCGGTGTCATCTGCGGTGTGGACACAGTGGACGGCGAGGGTTCCGTCGAGCGCGCCGAGACGGTCGAGGTAGCGCGCCGGCGTGGTGCCTGGCGGTTGAAACTGCGCGATTGAGCGTGCGGCAGTCGCGGCGAGCGGACCGGTACCGTCGAAAAGAAGCTGGACCTCAGCCGGAGACTCCGCGAGATGCACAGCGAACGGAACGCTCTGTGCGGCGGCGCGTTCGTGGAGGGCCGAGATGAGCGCGGGGCTTGCCGTGTAGGGAGAGTGTGCCGAGATGCCATGGCGCACGCGGTCTGACCGGCGGGCGTGAGAGTCTTCCAAATAGCCCGCATCAGCAAGGCGGGCGCTCGCGTCGTTGGGCTCCAGGCCGAGCACTTCGAAGAAGTGCACGCCAGCGAGACCTGCCTGCTCGGCGATCGTCGCGGAGCAGGCGCTATACGCTATGTCGCCGACGACAGTGGTGCCGGAGGCGATCGCGAGTTGCGCGCCCGCGGCGCTTGAAGCGGCGAAGTCATCGGTCGTGAGCGCTTGCATCGCTCGCACGACGCGAGGAAGCCATTCGTGAAAGGGGGCGGACGGAACCACTCCATGAAGGACCGACAGCGCGAGATGCGTGTGCGCGTTCACGAGGCCGGGAAGCACGGTGCATCGCCCGAGGTCGTACACGGGTTCGGCGGGACGGGCCGCGACAAGTTCCGCACGACTTCCGACCTCGGCCACGAGGTCTCCCCGAATGAGGATCGCACCATCTTGGATCGGTGGTCGCGTGACGGGCACAACCCACTCCGCCGAGACGATCACCGCTACTCCTCAGGCAGGCCGAGGAGACTCGGCTTGCGAAGCTCCATGCAACCGCATCTGTCGTCGAGTGTCGCGACGCTGAGCGTGTCGATGAGACAGCGGGCGATGGTCGCGGACTCATCGAAAAAGACCGCTTTAAGCTCGTCGTGTTCCCACTGCCGTACTATGCCCTCGCCGTAGTTGACCACGATGTAGATGCCCGCGAAACAGGCGCCGATGTCACGTGCGAGGAAGACCTCTGGCGCGAGGGACTGGCCGATGATGTCACCGCCGAGGCGCTTCATGTAATCGACTTCGGCCACGGTCTCGAAGCGCGGGCCGTCAGTTACGAGATACGTGCCACGCCGGTAGACGCGGGGAAACGTCGAGCCCGCCGAGTCAGAGAGCAGCGAGGCGAGCGACGGGCAGATCGGCTGACGCATGATTAGCAGGTGGTCGCCGTTCACATATATGTCTTGCTTCACGGTCAGGTCGATGAAGTCGTCCGGAATCATCACGTCGCGCGGGTCGAGCAGGTGGTTGAGCGATCCGACCCCGCCGTCAGCGAGCACTTTGCGCACCCCGGCGGCGTGGAAGACCCAGAATACCTGCAGGCTCGCGTCCGCGCGCTTCACGCCGCGCCGCCAGCCGTGCATGCGAACCGCCAAGGCGTCACGGGAACCGTGAGGTCCGATGATGCGCATGTGAGTGAACGCTGGCGACCTGCCAAACGGCGTCTCGAAGACAAGGCCGTCAGCGATGACGGTCACGCGTCCGTCATCAAGCGCCGCCGCCGTACCGATCGAGAGCGTGCCGCTTCCGCCGCAAAGACCGAACTCGGCTGCGGGGACCGCCTGCGAGACAGTCATGGGCCTACCTCCTTTCCGCCGAGGCTACCAGAAACGTCTGACTTCCCGGTAGAGCGTGTCGCGCTGCACGGGCGTGTACCCCGCATCCTGGACCAGCCGCACCAGTTCTTCGCGGGCAAGCATGAAGTGTGTGCCCGCGGCGGCGACAACGTTCTCCTCGATCATCGTAGAGCCCATGTCGTTCGCTCCAAACGCGAGTGCGATTTGCCCTACCTTGGCACCTTGCGTGACCCACGAGGCCTGGATGTTTGCGATCGAGTCGAGGAACAGCCGCGAGACCGCAAGAACGCGCAAGTACTCCCACGCGCTTGCGGGCGTCGCACCGGTCGACTCGCCGTACTCGGTATTGCCCGGTTGGAACGACCAGGGGATAAACGCGCGAAAGCCGATACGTCCCAGCGAGACGGCCTCATCTTGCAGTTCACGCACGGCCCGCATGTGCTCTATTCTCTCGGCGGAAGTCTCGTATGACCCGAACATCATGGTCGCCGTCGTCGAGATGTCGAGCGCGTGCGCTTCGCGCATGACGCCGAGCCACTGCTTGGCGGTCGCTTTCTTAGGCGAGAGGTGTGCCCGGACGCGATCGACGAGGATCTCAGCTCCTCCGCCCGGTAGCGAGTCGAGGCCGGCGTCACGCAGCCGCCGCAGCACCTCACGAGTATCGATTCTGCTCACGTGACTGAGGTGAACGATCTCTGGAGGGCCAAACCCGTGCACGTGGATCCCAGGGTGCGCTGCCTTGATGCGCACGAGCATCTTCTCGTACCACTCGATTCCGAGGTCCGGGTGCATCCCGCCTTGCAGGAGGATGGCCGTCCCGCCGAGCTCGAGCGTCTCTGCAACCTTGTCGGACAGCTCGGCCGCGCTGAGCACGTAGGCATCCGCGTGGCCGGGGTCCCGGTAGAATGCGCAGAACGAACACCCGCTCACGCAGACGTTGGTGTAGTTCACGTTGCGGTCGACGATGAAGGTGACCTCGGCGCCAGGGTGCATCCGTTCCCGCATTGCGGAGGCTGCCGCGCCGAGCGCGAGGAGGTCGGCCTCCTCGAGTAATGTGAGCGCCTCAGCGGGTGAGAGGCGGTGTTCGCCGCCCGCCGCCGCCATCGCCAACGTGGCGAGATCTCGCCGGGCCGTCACATGGTGTCCTCTCCGAATACCTCAATGTCCGGTACGCGCTCAAGCTGGCCGATGCCGTGCGCTTCGGCTAGGTAGCGTGTCAGACCGTCGCGATATTGTGGCTCGAAACGGAAGTGGAGCGCGTCGAAGTAGCTTCGGAAGTGTCCGGCCGAGAATCGCTCCCAGCGGGCGGCGTACGACGAGATCTCGTCGAGGTGGGACCGGCAGTACGTGAGAGACTTCGAGAGGGCGTCGGCCACGTCGCGGACCGCCGCGGCACTGGTCGCGGCGAACTCACGGCGCACCGCCCAGACAGCATAGACCATCGGCAAGCCGGTCCAGGCGGTCCACTCGGCACCAAGGTCGGTGAGCGTAAGCCCGGTTGGCGGTTCCCAATACGCGCGCAGCGCGTCGTCTCCGATCAGGAGAGCGGCGTCTGTCTCTCGCATCATCGCCGCGAGATCAGGAGGCATTTCGACATAGGCGGGACGGACGTTCCAGTGACGTTCGAGCAAGATCCTGGTGAGCACCTGGGACGTCCGCGAGGTGTCGGCAAGCGCGACCGTCGCATCGTTGAGTGTTGCCGGGGACTGTTTCGAGAGGAGGAGGATCGACTGGACCTTGCCGTGGCTCGATATCGCGATGTCTGGAAGAAGCACGAAGTCATCGGCGTGACGCGCGTACTCGATCGCGGGAATAGGGGCCACATCAAGAATGCCGTCACGCAGCATGGACGCCAGGTCGCGCGGCGCCGCCTTCACGAGGTCGATTTCGAGCAGCATATCGTTCTTCACAAGCCCGTAGTAGAGCGGGAGGCAGTTGAGAAACTGGATGTGGCCCAGTCGGGGACGCGACACTCTATCCTCCGCTCGCAAACGTGCCGCGAGCCACCCCGGCTCGCGGGGGGGCGCCGATTGTGCCCGCATCCCAAGCCGGCGGGGCGAGCTCATCGGCGTATTTCCTTACGACACGGTACAGGGTGTCGCGCTCGACAGGCACATGGCCGGTTTCAGCGATCATTGCGACAAGGTCGTTTTTTGAGAGCGCCTCGGGTGTTGTGGCGCCCGCCATGTGGGTGATCTTCTCCTCGACCACGGTGCCGTCGATGTCGTCGACCCCAAACGCCGTCGCAAGCTGAGCGACCTTGAGGCCCACCATGATCCAGAACGCCTTGATGTGAGGGATGTTGTCGAGCATGAGTCGGGAGATCGCGAGCGTCTTGAGGTCGTCGAAGCCGGTCGTGCCCGGCAGATCGGCCAGCTCGGTGTTGGCGGGGTGGAACGCGAGCGGTATGAATGCGAGAAACCCGCCGGTCGCGTCTTGTTGCTCGCGTAACCGGATGAGGTGCTCGATGCGCTCGGCGTGTGTCTCGATGTGGCCGTAGAGCATCGTGCAGTTGGTGGCGATCCCGAGATCATGCGCCTCCCCGTGGATACGGAGCCATACATCGCTTGCGGTCTTCTTGTCCCACGCTGCCGCGCGAGTCCGGTCGCTGAATATCTCGGCGCCGCCACCGGGCAAAGCGTCGAGTCCCGCCGCCTTGAGGTCGGCGAGCACTTCGCGGGTCGAGCGCCCGCCGATAATCGCCATGTGCTCGATCTCAACCGCGGTAAATGCCTGCACGATGACGTGATCCGGCACGGCTTCCCTTGTTCGCCGCACTATGTCGAGGTAGAACTCGTAGCTCCACTCGGGGTGGAGGCCGCTCACGATGTGCATCTCGTACGCGCCGTCCGATGCGCCCGCCGAGGCGGCTTCCGCGACTGAGTCGAGTGTCATTTCGTAGGCGCCCTCCTCGCCCGAGGACCGTGCGAACGCGCAGAACTTGCACCGGTTGCGACAGATGTTGGTCGGGTTCACGTGGCGATTGACCATGAAATAGACGCGGTCCCCGTTAATCCGCCGTTTCATGTAGTCAGCCATCTGCCCGATACCGATGAGGTCGCGGCTGGCATAGAGCGCGAGGCCATCATCGGCGGTCAGGCGCTCTCTGGCGAGCACCTTGTCCGCGATTGGCTCAAGCGCGGGGTCGATGAGGGTGAAGGGCGTCATGTCAGCGGACTCCTCGGCTGATCGTACTCGGATTCATCATAAGGTCGGCTCCGAATACCGTTACCATCTCGGTCATGCAGCTCCTTCACGGTGGCGCGGGCTGATCGAGTGTGCGCGTATGGTTCCAGAGTAACTGTTCACCTCCGGCGTTCACAGATTCCCGGGTGCGATCGCGTAGTTTGACCGGCCGAGGCGACCGCGGGAAGGACATGCTTGCTATCACTCACATCGGATGTATACTATAAGTGTAATGAATACATTCGTCGTCGTGAGGTGGCTGTGGGCGAGTCTGTGTCAGGAACAGCGGTGGGGGGTGACGCGTTGGTCGCCGGAAGCTGTGTCGCGCCTCCCGATGGTGGATCGCCGCCTCCCGTCAGCACAGCCAATCACGCCGCGGAGCACGCCGCGGAGCGTGGCCGCGCGCTCTACGAAGACGGTATGTACTGCGCCGAGGTGGTTCTCACTGTGGCGAACGAGGCGGCAGGTCACCGTCTCCCATCGGAGGTCATGTCGCTCGGAAGCGGTTTTTGGGGCGGTGTCGCCGGCGACGGCTCGACGTGTGGCGCTCTGACAGGTGCCATCATGGCGATCGGAATGCTCGGTGGCCGTACGCGTATCGATGGCGCATGGGAGCCGTCGGCAGAAGCTATTGCCCAGATGCGTTCCGCGTTTCTGGAGCGTTTCGGATCGATGAGCTGTGCTGGTCTGACCGCTCAATTTGGCGGGATGGAAGGTGCGGACCGCTTCCGGCACTGCGCATGCCTGACGGGCGAGACCGCGGGGATGGTGGTCCGGCTTACGGGCGACCGCGGTTGGCTGTAGGCATGCGAGTTCACCATCCGCTCTGTGCGGATGGTGCTTGTCAGAGGTACCCTTACCGGCATGGACAGGCTCACAGACATCGCGCACGCGACCGCCGTGCGCCACTCGATGTTCCCGGCTGGCTTTCCGGTCGTGGTGATGGTGTCGGGCGGTGCCGACTCGGTAGCCCTGCTCCACCTCCTTGCCGCGGGTCATCTCGGAGATCGCCCCGATCTCACTGCCGTACACGTCAATCACTTGTTGCGGGGTGACGATGCCAAAAGCGACGAGGCGTTCGTGAACACCGAGTGCGCCCGGCTCGGCGTGGAGTGCCGGATCGAACGCGTTGACGTCGCCGCATACGCGCGCCGCCACGGCGGCAACATCGAGGACGCGGGACGCGAGGTGCGCTATCGCGTCGCGAGCAAGGAGGCCGAAAGCCTTGCTGCGCGCACTGGCGCGCCCCCGGCGGCTGTCCGAGTCGCGGTCGCGCACACGCTCGACGACCGTATCGAGACCCTCTGTATGCGCTTGCTCACCGGTGCCGGGGCAGGGGGTCTCGCCGCTATCCGTCACGTCAGGGGCCGTGTCGTAAGGCCACTCCTCGATTGCCCGCGCCCTCTTGTTCGCGAGTGGCTCACCTTACAAGGGTTTGCGTGGCGCGAGGATCCGACCAACGCAGACACCACCCGCTTGCGTGCGCACATCCGTCACGAGTTGCTGCCGGTCCTTGAGCGTATAGCCCCGGCGTTTCGGACGACGCTCGCGCGCTCGATGACCATTCTTGCCGAGGAAGACGAGATGCTCTCATCGATGGCTGCTGAGCTTGTCAAGGATTTCTCGGTGGACAGTGGATTTCCGGATGAGATCGCGCTCGATCGGGCGATGATGCGGACGCTTCCGATGCCGATGAGACGGAGAGTGGTGCGTTACGTGGTCGCGGAGGCCTTCCCGCACGCGTCGCGGCTCGACTCAGAGCATGTGGAGGCGATCGTGTCAGGTCTGGACAGCGAGTCCTTCGCGCGCGATCTTCCCTACGGTCTGCGAGCGTATTCCGAGTACGGTAGAATGATTGTCACGCGACAGGGGGATCGTTCCCTGGCCGTGGCACCTTGTTTGCTCCCCATACCTGGCACGGTCGATCTTGGTCTCGCGGGCACGTTGCATGCGGAGCCCGCCGCTTCTACAGCGGAAGTTTCGGGGCCCGATGAGGCAGTCGTCGACGTTGGCGAGGCTATGATGCTTGCGGTAGGCGCCGCTCAGCCTGGCGACCGGATGCGTCCGCTCGGTATGGTGGGGACCCGGAAGCTTTCCGACATGCTGATCGACGCGAAGGTTCCCAGACGCGAGCGGTCGCTTGTGCCGGTTGTCCGTGACGGCGATCGCATCGTGTGGGTGGCTGGCGTGAGGATGAGCGAAGAGTGCAAGGTGGGTCCGCATACACGCCGAGCCGTGCGGCTCACGTGGGAGCGGCGGGTACACAGTGGGGCTTGGCCGCCCACAACCGAGTGCGGCGAGTGATTCGACGGGAGATATTTGATGCACCCCGATCTCGACCATATCGTGCTCACCGAAGAGCAGATTCAACGGCGCGTAGCCGAGCTGGGTGAGCGGATCAGTGTCGACTACGGCGATGAGGCGGTGCTGCTCATCGCGGTGTTGCGCGGAGCGACGCTATTCATAGCGGACTTGGCGCGGCGTATCACTTCGCCCGTTGAGATCGACTTCATGGCGGTTTCGAGTTACGGCTCTTCCATCCAGTCATCGGGCGTCGTTCGAATCATCAAGGATCTTGAGGAACTTATCGAGGGCAGGCATGTGATCCTCGTCGAGGATATTCTTGATACCGGTCTCACGCTCAAGTATCTGCTGAGAAACCTCGCGTCCCGTAAGCCGGCGTCACTCGAAGTGGTCGCGCTATTGAGCAAGCACGGTAAGCAGAGGGTACCTATCACCTGTAAGTACGTTGGATTCGAGGTGCCCGACGAGTTCGTCGTAGGATATGGCCTCGACTACGCGGAGCGCTATCGCAACCTGCCCTACATCGGCGTGCTCAGAGCGGATATCTACAGCGAGTAGCCCTGTGGCTGCGCGCACCGGAGGAGAATGAGGACTGTTGAACAGGAACCTGAGAACCGTACTGCTCTACCTTGTACTGCTCGCCTTTCTCGTGTGGTTCGTGACGGGAGCCCTCGGCGAGGCAGACGCGCCCGAGAAGCTCTCGGCGAGCGCGTTTCAAGCCGCGCTCGATGACGGCAGGATCGTGACGGTTGATGTCAAGGCGCGAGACCGCACGATCTCGGGAGAGTTCTACGTCGATGACGCGGCGAAAGCGGCCGAGGAGGTCAAGAAATACGACACGACGTTCCTCTCCGACCAGGAGCTCGAGCGGCGGATCTCCGAGTACAACGCGACGGCGCCCGAAACGCAGCAGGTGGTCTTTAGCGTCGACCCGCAGAACACATCACTGTGGGTGGGCATTCTCACCTCACTGTTGCCCATCGGCATTCTCATTCTCGTGATGTTGTACTTCTTCAGCCAGATGCAGGGTGGCAACTCGAGAATCATGTCGTTTGGCAAAGCCAAGGCGAAGCGCATGACGCGTGATCAGCCGCGGATCACTTTCAAAGATGTCGCCGGCGCCGATGAGGCAATCGAGGAGCTTGACGAGATCAAGGAGTTCCTCGCCAGCCCCGGCAAGTTCCAGGCGCTCGGCGCTAAGATCCCCAAGGGTGTTTTGCTGGTTGGTCCGCCAGGTACCGGCAAGACTCTACTGGCACGCGCGGTGGCGGGGGAGGCTTCGGTACCGTTCTTCAGCATCAGTGGTTCCGACTTCGTCGAGATGTTCGTGGGCGTGGGTGCGAGCAGGGTACGTGATCTGTTCGAGCAGGCGAAAGTGGCCTCGCCGAGCATCATCTTCATGGATGAGATCGACGCGGTGGGTCGGCAGCGCGGTGCGGGCCTTGGCGGAGGTCACGACGAGCGTGAGCAGACGCTCAACCAGCTTCTCGTCGAGATGGACGGCTTCGACGTCAAGGACAATGTCATCCTCATCGCGGCAACCAACCGCCCCGACATCCTCGATCCGGCGCTTCTGCGACCGGGCCGTTTCGATCGCCAGATCGTGGTCGACCGACCCGATCGAAAGGGGCGCGAGGGGATACTCAAGATCCACGCCCGGGGCAAGCCTGTTACCGCCGATGTCGATCTCGAGGTGCTTGCGCGGCGCACCCCAGGGTTCACCGGAGCGGACCTCGCCAACCTGGTCAACGAAGCTGCGCTACTCGCCGCGCGCCACGGAAAGAAGCAAATCGACATGAAGGAACTCGACGAGGCGATCGAGCGCGTGATCTCCGGCCCCGAGCGCAAGAGTCGGCTCATCTCCGACGAGGAGAAGAAGGTCATCGCATACCACGAGGCTGGACACGCGCTTGTGGGGCACGTTCTGCCGAGCACCGACCCGATCCACAAGGTCAGCATCATAGCCCGCGGCCAGGCCCTCGGGTACACGCTCGCGTTGCCGCAGGAGGATCGCTTCCTCACGTCGCGTCAGCAGATGCTCGACAACATAGCGATGCTCCTTGGTGGCCGCGTGGCGGAAGAGATCGCGATCGGTGACATCACCACTGGCGCGAGCAACGACATCGAGCGCGCGACCAAGCTCGCCAAGCAGATGGTCATGCGCTACGGCATGTCCGAGAAGCTTGGACCGCAGACGTTTGGCGACGCGAACCACGAGGTGTTTCTCGGCCGGGATTTCTCGGCGAACGCGGATTATAGTCAGGAAGTCGCTTACGAGATCGATAAGGAGGTTCGCCGCCTCATCGATGAATCGTTCACGACCGCGCATCGAATATTGGCCGAGCGACGCGACCAGCTCGATCTTATGGTGCAGGTGCTCATCGAGCGGGAGACCGTCGACAAGAACGAGCTCGAAGCGCTGCTCGATAACAGGTGGGATGAAGTTCTCGAGCGCGAGAAGGAGGCCGCAGAGGCTGGGGACTCTGGCGAGTCGACCGCGAAGAGCGACGACGAAGGTGAGGCTGAGGATCGCGTTGCCGCGCGTGAAACGGACGCGGATTCCTCGGAGGCTCCCCGCACGCCGCCTGCGGTGACGGGTGCGTGACGGGCAGGTTCTGAACTCGGAGTTGGCCACGAAGGGGGGAGTGCATGGGCGAAGACGGAACGCGCGGCGCGCTCTCCAACGCGGTCCGTCCTCTCGCGGCGCGCGTTCGGGGCCTGATTGAGGCTCTGCCGTTCTGTCCGGAACGGCGAGTGCGCAATAACCAGCTGCTCGAAGCCTTAAACGACGTCGCCTCCGCGGTTTCTTCGCGGTTGTCGGTGGAAGACATTCTCGACACGGTGGTCGATCGCGCGAAGCTACTCTCGGGTACCGATAAGACAGCGATCGTGCTCGCTGCCGAGCGTGAGGGATCGCTCGACTACGAAACTCTCACTGTGCGGGGCCGTCGAGACACCCATCCCGAGGAGTGGTGGATTGAGCGTGTCCGGCAGGTTGCTCCGGTCGTGCTGGCCGAGGGCAACCCCCGTCTCGAGCCGATCCACGAACATAACGGATGGTTGCTGTGCTTGCCGCTTAGGATTCGCGAACAAGGGATCGGGCTGCTGTGCGCGATCAACGACGTGAACTCGCCGTTTGTTGATCATCAAATCGAGTCATTGCGCATCGTCGCGTCGTTCGCTGCCGCTGCTGTCGAGAACGCTCGCTTGTCCGAGGAGCACCGCAACGTGTTGCTTGCCTCAGAGCGCGACCGAATCGCGCGAGAGATGCACGACGGGATATCGCAGTCGCTGTTTTCCATCTCTCTTGGCCTCGAGGTTTGTCGCAAGCAGGTGCTGCGGGATCCCAAGGTCGTTGCGGCGCGACTCGAGGAGTTGCAGGACGAGCTGACGGTCAGCATGGCGGAGCTGCGCCGCGTCATCTACGATCTGCGTCCCGCGAAACTTGCGGAGCTTGGCCTCGCCGCTTCCATCGAGCAGTGGATCAAGGAGGCGACGGCTGGGCGTCCGCTCACAGGAAGTCTCGTCGTCCGGGGTGACTCGCGTCTCGTTTCCGGCGCCACCGAAGCGTGTCTCTACCGGGTGGCGAAGGAGGCGATCAGCAACGTCGTGCGGCACTCGGGCGCGTCCTCGTTCGAAGCCCTACTCGATTACCACGCTCACTCGGTCATCCTCCTCGTTGCCGACAATGGCAACGGCTTTGATCTCAAGGAGGCGCGCGCCGCAGCCGCCCACCGGCGCGGATCGCTTGGCCTATACAGCATCGGGTACCGGGTGCGCGCAGAGGGAGGGACCGTGCGAGTCCGGAGCGTCCCGGGGGAAGGTACACAGGTGAGGGTCGAGATTCCGTTGTGAAGTGAGGGTCGCCGTGGGCGAGTTGCGTGTGTTCATAGCTGACGACCACGAGCTTGTCCGCTACGCGCTCAGGGGACTGCTCGAGGGAGAGCCCGGCATAGTGGTGTGCGGGGAGGCGGCGACCGGCGACGAGGTGATCGATGGCGTGTGCGACGCCGCCCCAGACGTCTTGTTACTCGATCTGCGCATGCCCGGACCGGGAGGGGTCGAGGTCTGCAGGGCCGTCAAGGATCTGTGCCCAGGCGTTCACGTGCTCGTGCTTACAAGTTTTGACGACGAAGACGAGCTGTTTGGCGTCTTGAGGGCAGGCGCGTCTGGATACCTGCTCAAGGACTCTCCGCCATCGCACGTCGCGCAAGCCGTCAGATCCGTGGCTGACGACCAAGTAGTGCTTGACTCGTCGATCGCGGGAAGGGTCATCTCCGGAACGCCGCCGCGAAGCGCCGTCGACGAATCGGCGGCTGCGGCAATTCGTGAGATGCTCTCACAGCGCGAGCTCGAAGTCTTGGCGTTAATGGCGAGGGGGATGAGCAACAAGGAGATCGGACGAGCGCTGTGGATCGGGGAGACGACCGTCAAGACGCACGTCAGTCACATCCTGCGCAAACTCGACAGGGCCGACCGCACCCAGGCGGTGCTCGCGGCCGTCCGCCTCGGCATCGTGTCCATGAGCGCGGAGTGAGCCCGGCGGGAGCACGCGTACCCTAAAATCCAGCGGGTCGCGCTCATCCATCAGTATGAGGCGCGTTCGTACTCGACGACGGGGCAAGCATACCGGCGGACGATGACCTCCCTTCCTGCGGCTGGGCATGATGACGGTGAGGTCTGACTCAGCCGCCGCGTCCCAGAGCCTCTCGCTACGAATCGGAGGGACGCGGCGGACTCCGGAGCCGCGTGGCGGTTCCAGGGGGGAGGTGTGTGAGATGTTGAAGTTGTATGTCAAGGCTCGCACCTGGATGGACAGGGACGAGGGAGCGACCGCCGTCGAGTACGGGATCATGGTGGCGGCCATCGCGGCGGTGATCGTGGCTGTCGTGTTCCTGATCGGCGAGGAGATACTCGTCGCGTTCGAAACCGTCCTCGACGAGCTGCAGTAGTGATGTGAGTTCCGAACGCGACCAGGGATCCTGCGCTTGCGTCGCGGGGTCCCTTGTCGCGTCAGATGCTCACTCAAGTCCCGTCGGCACCGATGCGGGGAGGGGAGACAGATGATGCGCGCACGAATCGAGCCGGGCGCTCCGCGTGACGGCGGCGCGGCCGCCGTGGAGTTTGCGATCGTCGCGTTTGTGCTCGTCCTCCTGCTGTTCGGAATCATCCAGTTCGGCCATCTGTTCTTCCAGTGGCTTGAGGTCACTCACGCCGCGCGGGAGGGAGCGCGCTGGGCGGCGCTCGGCAACCCGACTGGGAGCGTGGTTACACCCGGTACCACGAAATTCAAGGTGCGAGAGGCCGCTCCGGGCCTGAATCCCCCACTCTCTGACCCCCAGATCCAGGTGAGCCCGTCGAATCCGGCGGGCAGCGCTGGGCAACCAGTCCGCGTGACCGTCAGGTATCCCACCCCCCTGTTCGCACCGCTGATGCAAAACCTCTTCGGTGTGGGGGGCGCTACGACGTTCGAGCTGCAGAGCTCGGCGGTTCAAAGAATCGAGTGAGTGCCATGAACTCGCATAAGACACGTCTTAGAGACGAGCACGGAGCGGTCGCGGTGACCGTGGCGATCCTCATGATCGTCTTTCTTGGCATGGCCGCGCTCGTCGTCGACATGGGTTACCTGTACACGGTCAAACGTCAGCTTCAGGCGGCCGCCGATGCCGCCGCTCTCGCGGGCGTACGTGAACTTGCGGCTGGTGCCGGCGTGCCGACTGTGCTCGCGATGGCGGAAGAGTACGCGAGCAGGAATGCGGCGGCACCCGCGGGTGAGCTTGCGATGGTCGACGGCGAGCCGCTCACTGAAGTGGGCGCGGATTTTGTGCGCGTGACCGTGGAACAGCCGTCTCCGCTCTTCTTCGGGCGGATCGTCACTCCCGGCCCGGCGAACATCCAGGCGACAGCCGAGGCGAGAATCGCTTATGTGACGGGGATGCGGGGGCTCATCCCAGTCGGGTTGCCGATACTCCGCGCGACACGGGTGTATGCGTGGCTTGACGGCGCTCAGGGGCAAGGCGTCTGGCTCACGAAGGGTACGGACGGACTCTGGTCGGGCAGTCTGCCGGTGCCCGCGCTTGGGGCGGACACGTCGCGGCGGGTGAATCTTGACGTTTACAACGAGCAGGACTTCAAGCAGGAGTTCCGGAACGTATCGATCGTCCACGCGATCGGAGCCACACGGCCGTACCGGTCGGTGAACGTGAGTCCGGCGATCGTGCGCAACCATCCCGGCTCGGTGGAACCGGGTAGCGTCACGGTGAATGTCGCAGGAACCGGTCAGACGACGATACGCCTCGACGGTGTCACCCGTACGGGGACCGGCACGTACTCGGTGACGCTGTCCGCTCCGGACACGACCGAGCTTCGGGGCGAGTTCGGTATCGATCTGTGGGTCGGGAACCGCGCACAGGGTCAGCCCGAGCTCGATGACGCCGCGATCGTGAACTCGGTCCGGTCGACGCATCCGCTCGGCTCGGTGGAGCTGGCCAACCGGTTCTTCACGCCGGGTACCGCTGGCTCGACCAACATCACGGTGGGCTTCACCGATTACGCGTTCGGAGAGGTCTACCACATGAAGCTCGAGAGCGACCCCGAGGTGGGCAATTTCAGCGCTGTGACGTTCGAAGGCGGCGGAGCTTCCGCCTACAGGGACGACCTGCAGAACGGCTACGACGGCATCGTTCGCCTCGGACAAGTCATCGACACCGAGCCAGGTAACATGGCAGGTCCCACCCGCCAGGGCATCACGGACAGGCTTCGCGCCGGGGTCGACTTCGACACCTGGGTCGCGCAGGGCATGCCGCGCACTTCGTCGCGTCTCGTGTACGTCCCGGTGACCGAGCGCATCGAGCCGATTGCGGGCCGAAGCCGCCTGAGGGTGGTCTCGTTTGCGGCGTTTTACCTGGAGCCGCAACAGGGCGGCGCGGACATCATCGGCCGATTTGTCGAGTACGTTTTGCCCTCTGACGTCTATGACGACACGCCTCCGGATTCAGGGCTGTATCTGGAGACGTTTCGCCTGGTGACGCCCCAGACCGAGATGTAGGAACCGATAGAAGGGACATGTCCATGCGCTCCCGGCTGCTGATACTCGTCACCGCGATCGTGTTCGGCCTGCTCGCCGCGGTGTTGACAGGGCGCTACCTCGCCTCTCTCGAGCGCGGGGTGGCCGCCGAGGACGAGCCGATCGAGGTGCTCGTGGCGCAGGAGGCACTGGAGCGTGGCGCCGCCGCGGACCAACTGATCGCCGACGGTCTCATCGTCCGGGAGAGCATTCCGCGGCGCTACGTGGCCGACGAAGCCGTCTCGTCCGTGGCGGCGATCGAAGGCAGGGTTCTCGCGGAGAACATCTCGAAGGGTGAGCAGATCACTCAGGTGCGGTTCAAGTTCCCAGCCGAGGCGGGTCTTGCCTACGGCATCCCCGAGGACCACGTTGCGGTGTCCATCCCCAACGACGCTGTCAAGGGGGTCGCAGGGCTTGTGAAGCCTGGCGACTTTGTCATGGCGGTCGTGACGTTTGATCCCGGCCCCCAAGGCGAGGCGATAAGCCGCGTCTTCATCCCGAGAGCCCGGGTGCTCGCGGTTGGCGGGGCGATCGGAGCCGAGCCGCCCGCGGCTAGAGAGCAAGGTGTGCTCGGGGGGCAGACTGAGGAGGCCGGCGAGCCGCAGGCCCCCTCCACCATCACGCTCGCGCTTCCTCCCGCTGATGTCGAGCGGCTCGTTTTTGCGGAGGAGAAGGGCACTGTCTGGCTCGCGCTCATCGGCTCCGCGGCCACTGAGATACCGGCGACACGGGGCCAGACCCTCCGGTCCGTCCTCGCGGACTAGGGGGCACCGTGGGCGCGATCATCATCGTCGACCGGGACCCGGAGTTCTCCTCGAAGCTCGAGAAGCTGCTCTGCCGCGAGCCGGGTCAGAGTGTACTTGTCGTTCCCGCGCTCGGCAGGATCGCTGATCAGGTCGCGGAGACCGACGCGCTTGTGGTGGTGTTTGGCCCCTCATTGCCGCTCGACGGCGTGATGGAGGCGGCCGCGCCACTCGCCGCCCGCCAGCCGACGACGGCGTCGGTGCTTGTCGTACCGAAGATCACCACCGAGCTCATGCGACAGGCGATGCGTTCGGGATTCAACGACGTCGTGGGTGCGGACGGGACGTTTGGCGAGGTTGCCTCGGCGGTGCTCGACGCCGGCGCTGACGTGCTCAAGCGCCGGGAAGCGTCCGGCTGGGCGACCGGCGGGCAGGGCTTGCCGGATGGCCGGGGCCACGTCGCCACCGTGTTTAGCACGAAGGGTGGCGTGGGCAAGACCGTCATCGCGAGCAACCTCGGTGTCGCGCTTGCGGGAAACCTGGGAAAGCGTACGGTCCTGCTCGACCTCGATCTGCGCTTTGGGGACACGGGCATCATGCTTGGGCTGAGACCCGAACGCACCATCTACGATGCCGTGCAGGCGTTCGACCGGCTTGACGCTTCGATGATGCGAGGCTACCTCACCCGTCACCCATCCGGTCTCGACGTGCTTCTCGCGCCGCTGCGCCCCGAAGAAGCTGAGTCCGTGACCGCATCACGGTTGGCGCGCATTATCGGTTTGCTTCGCGAGGACGCTGACGTTGTAGTCATCGACACGCCGGCGGCGTTCGACGACACGGTGCTCACCGCCATCGACAAGAGCGACGAGGTGTTCGCTGTGGCCACGATGGACGTTGCGAGTATCAAGAACACGCGCATCTCACTGCAGAAGCTCCGGCAACTCGGATACGGGGACGGTCTCGTGAAGCTCGTGCTCAACCGCGCTGATAGCAAGGTGTGGCTCGAGCTCTCGGAGGTCGAACGGGCGGTCGAGGGTGACATTGTCGGCAAGATACCGAGCGACCGGCTCGTGCCGCGCTCGGTAAACAAGGGGACGCCGGTCGTCACCGACGCCCCGAAGTCGCCGGTCGCCCGCAGTCTCGTCGACCTGGCTCGCTTGATCGTCGCGCACAAGGAGGCGAGAAACAATGTCGCTTAAGGAGCGGACGGGCGGGGCGAGTCACAGCTTCACGGCTGAAGACATCGCGTCGTCGCGGATCGCGGCTTACAACACGAAGGACTCGGTAAAGCGCCATCTCCATCGCTTGCTGATCGAGGAGATGGGCACCGAGATCGGCGCATCAGACGCTGACGACACTCTGTTGCGTATGAGGATCGAACAGAAGCTCAACGAGCTTCTCGACAGGGAGACGACACCGCTTTCTGCGGCCGACCGCAGGGAGATCGTACTCGACGTGCTCGACAACGTCCTCGGATACGGGCCGATCCAGACTCTGCTCGAAGATCCCGAGGTCACTGAGGTGATGGTGAACAACCCCAACACGATCTACCTCGAGCGCAAGGGGCGGATCTTCCAGACCGACCGGCGGTTCATCGACGAGGCGCACCTGCTGCGCATCATCGACAAGATCGTAGGGCAGGTGGGGAGGCGAATCGACGAGGCGTCTCCGATGGTCGACGCGCGGCTGCCGGACGGCTCGCGCGTGAACGCGGTGATCCACCCGCTCGCGATCAACGGTCCGATGCTCACGGTGCGCAAGTTCTCGCGAGACCCGTTCACGGTGGACGATCTCATCAACTTTGGCACGCTCACCCCCAACGTGGCGATGTTCCTTGAGGCGTGCGTCCGCGGCAAGCTGAACATCCTGATCTCAGGCGGGACCGGGACAGGCAAGACTACGCTGCTAAACGTCGTCTCGCTCTTCGTCCCGAACGACGAGCGCGTCATCACAATCGAAGATGCCGCCGAGCTCAGGCTCGGCCAGGAGCACGTGTTGCGGCTCGAATCGCGCCCGCCCAACATCGAAGGCAAGGGGCAGGTGGCGATTCGCGACCTCGTGCGGAACTCGCTTCGCATGCGGCCTGACCGCATCATCGTCGGCGAGGTGCGCGGCACCGAGGCGCTCGACATGCTGCAGGCGATGAACACCGGGCATGAGGGCTCGCTCTCGACCATCCACGCGAACTCGCCGCGCGACGCGCTCGCGCGGCTCGAGACCATGGTGCTCATGTCCGGACTCGACCTGCCGGTGCGTGCGATCCGCGAGCAGACCTCCTCGGCGATCGACCTCATCGTCCACCTGAGCCGCCTGCGCGACGGGTCGCGCAAAGTGGTACAGGTCTCCGAGGTCGGCGGCATGGAAGGCGACACGATCATCATGCAAGACGTCTTCTACTTCGACTACTCGATGGGCGTGGACGAGGACGGGCGGTTCAGGGGCGTGCTCAAAGGGACAGGGTTGCGTCCGAGCTTCACGCGGCGTCTCGAAGATCTCGGCGTGCACACACCAGGCGACCTGTTCGAGCACGAGCCTCCAGAGAGGCGATGATGTGATGCGGACGGCTCACCGGAGACGCGCGTTCACGCTCGTGATAGGGATGTCGCTTGCTGTGGGCATCGCAGTCGCTCCGATCGCACTCGCGTCGGCCGTCGCTAAGCACGTGCTCGTCGCGCAAAGCGTCGACTCTTCCGAGTACCCAACGATTGCGCTCACTATCACGCTTCCCGTTGAGATGCTTGCGGGAGGCGAAGGCGAGACGGCATTCACGGTGCTGGAGAACACTGCCGAGCGAGAGATTCTCAGCGTTGAGCCGTTGGCGGCCGCGCGGGCGCCGATGGACGTGTTACTGCTCATCGACACTAGCGGCAGCATGCAAGGAACGCCGATGGCCGACGCCAAGACAGCGGCCCGTGCGTTCGTGGCAGCCAAAGGCGCGGGCGACGAGATCGCGATCGTTTCCTTCGACAGTGAGGCCGAGGTGCGCTCGGCGTTCACGAACGACCGCGCGGCGCTCAACGCCGCGATCGACACTCTGGAGGCCCGGGGCAACACGGCGCTCTACGACGGGGTGGTGAAGAGCGCGGGGCTCCTTTCGGCCCGGCAAGATCGCGAGAGGGTCATCTTGCTCCTGAGCGACGGCGGGGACACCGCAAGCGCCAACACGCTTGATGAGGCGGTCGGAGGACTTGTCGCGAGCGGCGCGCCCGTTTACGCGGTGGGACTTGAGACGCCGGAGACCGACATGGGAGTGCTCGCGACTATCGCGGAGCAGTCCCGCGGGCGGCTGATTGAGGTCGCGGACTCCGGGGATCTCGAGCGGCTCTACGCGGATGTCGCGCGCGAGCTCACGACCCAGTACCGTCTCACGTTTAGGAGCGCGCAGCCTAACACGACGCAGCTCGATCTGCAGGTGTTGGCGACGGTGAACGGGCGAGCGGGCACCACGAGCTTCGTGGTGAACAACCCGCATTTTCAGAGTGCGGCGGGTGTGGGCACGGGAATTGAGCCCGCGTCGCCTCTCACATCGGTTGCCCTGGCATCGCTGATCACGCTACTTGCCTTCTCGGCGGCGGCGCTCACGGCATGGTCGGTGCTCGGGATGGTCGTCGGCAGGACGTCTCGCCTTGACGACCTCCGCTTCTACGACCAGCTGAGCGGGGCCAAGGACACGACCAACACCCCTTCGGCCGGGCTGGGCGGAATCGTACGCGAAGCCGTCGCGGTGGTGGCCGGACGCCGCGGCCTCACGCAGCTCGTCCATCAGAAGCTCGATCGGGCGGGACTGCCGCTGCGCCCGGTGGAGTACATGTATCTGCATCTTGTCGGGGTGGTCGTCGCGGGCGTTGTCACCCAGGTGCTGGCGGGAAGCTTCGTGTTGTCACTCGTCGTCGTCGGCTTTGCCACGGCGCTCCCGGTCCTGCTCCTAGAGAGCGTGATCACGCGCCGCCGGCGAGCGTTCGACGACCAGCTGCCAGAGATCCTCTCAATGATGGCGAGCTCGCTTCGTGCTGGGTGGGGCATCCAGCAATCCATCGATCTAGTCGCCCAGGAGATTGGCGATCCAGCCGCGTCTGAGTTCCGTCGTGTGCTCGCTGGAATCCGGCTCGGCCAGGCCGTCGAGGACGCGCTCGATGCGATGGCCGAGCGGCTTGACAGCGACGACTTCCGGTGGACGGTGACCGCGATAGCGATTCAGCGGGAGGTGGGGGGCAACCTTGCCGAGGTTCTCGACCTCGTAGCGTCGACCATGCGTGAGCGCGCTGAGCTGCGCCGGCACATCAAAGCGCTCACATCGGAGGGTCGGCTCTCGGCGGTCATCCTGTTCGTGTTGCCGTTCGTCATGATGGGATTGCTGCTCGTCGTCAACCCGGGGTACATGACTCTGATGTTCAACACGTTTGCCGGATGGGTCTTGCTGATCGCTGGGGCGGTGCTCCTCGTGGTGGGCGGATTCTGGCTCCGGCGCGTCGCGGAGGTCGAGATATGATGTCTGAGTGGCTCATTCCGGGCTTGGCCGGGGCGAGTGCCGCCGCGTTTGTATACTCGCTTATCACGCTGCTCTTCTCAAGTGAGAGGCAGGTGCGCCGCCAACTCGAGGGGCTTACCGCATACGAATCTGGACAGGCCGGACATGCCGAGCCGTTGCTTATGCCTTTCGTTGACCGGGTCATCAAACCGGCGTCGCGATCTATCGCTGCCACAGGGCGCCTGCTCGCACCGAGGGACTACTTCGTACGCGTCCGGCAGCGGTTGGTCATCGCGGGAAACCCCTATCGGATTGAGGCCGAGCAGTTGCTCGCGCTCAAGGTGATCGGGGCGGCGGGCTCGGCAGTTATCGTGGTGATTGCGGGAGGGATCGTTGGGGCTCCCGTCGGCCGCATGGCGCTCGCTGCGGCGGTAGCGGGCGCGGCGGGATTTTTCGGGCCGGATATTTGGCTGCAAAGCCGTATGAGCGCGAGGCGGCTCGAAATACGGCGTACTCTTCCCGACATGCTTGACATGCTGACGATCAGCGTAGAGGCCGGGATGGCGTTTGACGCGGCTGTCGCCAAGATCGTCGCAAGCCGACCAGGCGCGCTCTCCGAGGAGTTCGGGCGGATGCTGCAAGAGATCCAGGCTGGCATCTCCCGTCGTGATGCGCTGCGCGCTCTCGGCGAGCGGACCGATGTGCCGGAGCTGCGCACGTTCATTCTCGCTATGATTCAGGCCGATGTGTTTGGTGTCAGCGTGAGCAACGTGCTACGGAGCCAATCGCGTGAGATGCGGATCAAGCGCCGCCAGTTCGCTGAGGAGATGGCGCAGAAAGCACCGGTCAAGATTGTCTTCCCGCTCATCTTATGCATCCTTCCCGCGACGCTGATCGTGGTGGCCGGTCCCGCGATCGTGAGCGTCGGGCGCGCGTTTGGTCTCCTAGGCGGGTAGGCCTCATCGGCGGATGAACTGGGTTTCGCGGCACCACGACGATGCCCGTGGGGCGCACAGTTTCGGGCATACTAGTGGAAGGACGGGGCCTCTCTCTTGTGGGGGCGTTCGCCTAATATCGTGTCAGCCGCCTGTAGGAGGAGCCGCCCCATGCCCCATGACGCCCAGAAGATCGTTGAAGGCGTTCGACTTATCCTCGAGGGTATCGGCGAGGATCCCTCGCGAGAAGGGCTTCTCGGCACGCCTGAGCGCGTCGCCGACATGTACGAGGAGATATTCGCGGGGCTCGATCAGGATGCCGCAGAGCACTTCTGCGTGACTTTCAACGAGGGGCATCAGGAGATGGTGCTCGTTTGCGACATCCCGCTCTACTCGATGTGCGAGCACCACCTCATCCCGTTCATCGGGCGGGCGCACGTCGCCTACATCCCAGGAAAGCACGGACGAATTTGCGGGCTGTCGAAACTTGCGCGAGTTGTCGACGTGTACGCGCGCAGGCCGCAGGTCCAGGAGCGGATGACGAGCCAGATCGCGGACACGATCGTCGAGCACCTCGATCCGTCCGGCGTTATGGTCGTGATCGAGGCCGAGCACCTCTGCATGTCGATGCGGGGGGTCAAGAAACCCGGAGCGATCACCACGACGTCTGCCGTGCGCGGGATCTTTGAGCGAAACATCGCGACGCGCTCGGAGGCGATGTCGCTGATCAAGGGCCGGTAGCCCGTGCAGTGGGAACGCGGACTCTGGAGGTGTGGAGCGTGGTCACTCGATCTCGACGAGCCGCGAGTGATGGGGATACTAAACGTCACCCCTGACTCGTTTTCTGATGGCGGTCTCTACGCCGACGCGCCGGGCGCGCTCCGTCATGCTGACGCCATGGTCGCGGCAGGTGCCGCAATCATCGACGTGGGCGGCGAATCTACGCGTCCGGGCGCTGCGCCGGTAAGTGCCGCCGATGAGATCAGGCGCGTCGCGGCGGTGATCGCACGTCTGGCCGAGAAGGGCCGCGTACCCGTCTCGGTAGACACCCGCAACGCTGAGGTCGCGCACGCCGCGGTGGCTGCGGGGGCGTCGGTCATCAACGACATCACCGGATTTCGCCACCCGAGGATGATCGAGGTCGCGGTGGGGTGCGACGCGGGTCTGGTCGTCATGCACATGCTCGGCGAACCTCAGACGATGCAGGACGACCCCCGCTACGGCGACGTGGTCGACGAGGTCGCAGCGTTTTTGACCGGGCGGACTGCGGCGCTCGAGGCGGCGGGAGTCGCGCGCGACAGGATCGTGATCGACCCGGGGATCGGGTTTGGCAAGACGCACGACCACAACCTTGAGCTGCTGCGGCGGTTGCCCGAGATCGCCAGCATAGGTTACCCCGTACTCATTGGGGCGAGCCGCAAGCGCTTCATCGGGAACATACTCGGACAAGAGGATCCCGCGAGCAGGGCGTGCGGGAGTGTAGGAGCGGCCGTGTACGCGGTGATGCGCGGGGCGAGTGTGGTTCGCGTGCATGATGTTGCCGAGACGGTCCAGGCTTTGGCGGTGGTTTCGGCGCTCGGGAGGTGATCGGCGTGGTGCGGGCACATATTGGCTTGGGATCGAATCTCGGAGAGCGTCTTAATGTCATGGGAGCGGCACTCGTCCGGATCGACGAGCTCGTGGACACCACGGTTATCGCGGTGTCGCGTGTCTACGAGTCCGAGCCGTGGCCGGATCCGGATCATCCTCCGTTCGCCAACGCCGTTGCGGTAATCGAGACTGGCCTTGCGCCTGATGTTTTGCTCGGCATGCTCAAAGAGATCGAGCGTGAGTGCGGACGCACGAGTGGACTGGCCAACGCTCCGCGCGCTCTCGATCTTGACATCCTGCTCATGGAAGACGAGGAGTGGGTGAGCGCCGAGCTCACCATTCCTCACCCGCGGATGCTCGAACGCGACTTCGTGATCGCGCCCCTGCTCGAGGTTGACCCGTTTGCGGCGCTGCCTGACGGGACTCCAGTGGGGGCTGACGAGGTGCGCCACGGACGCGTGACCGGCGTGCTCGGCGTTGTGCCGGGGTTTGAGGCGGTAACTCGCGACATCGAGCACGTGCAGCGCGATGGCGAACCCGCGTGGACCGAGGTCGCCACCGCGGGAGGGACCGGCAGAGGAGAAGGGTATCCTGCCGCTGGAGCCGCGCTCATGTTCGAGCGCTCGGTACTCGATGCGGAAGGCATCGAGTACGCATGGGATCCGTATCCGCCCGAGCGGTGGTCGAACCCGTACGGCATCAAACCTCGATTCCGTCTGCTCGTGCCTGCGTCCCTCGGGGACAAGGCCAGGTTGGTTCTGGCGGAGGCCGCGGCTGCTCCGCCGGAGATTGGCGACGTGTAGCGAACGCGAGGCGCGTTTGGATGCGTGCGGCACGAGCGCGAGCAGGGTATACTCTCACTCCCACCCGCATGGGGCCGCTGGGACCTCGGAGAAGGCCGGGGCCGGGACGGCAGATCGGGAAGGATGTGAACACCATGAGCGCTACGGTTCCGTTCGATGCCGCGCGCGCGGTTACGATCACCGCTCTGCGTGCGATGAAGGCGGCCGGACGCCCGGTCGTCATGGTCACCGCGTACGACACACCCTCGGCTCGTCTCGTCGACAGCACCGGGGTCGACGCCGTCCTCGTTGGCGATTCACTCGGGATGACGGTGCTCGGGTACGACTCGACGTTGCCGGTCACTCTCGATGACATGGTTCGCCACACAGCGGCGGTGGTGCGTGGAGTGAAGCGCGCTCTTGTTATCGCGGACATGCCGTTCATGTCGTTCCAGGTCTCGCCGGAGGATGCGGTACGCAACGCGGGACGGCTTATGGCCGAGGGAGGAGCGGCGGCGGTCAAGGTGGAGGGCGGCACCGTGGTCGCTCCGACAGTGCGGCGTATAGTCGAGGCCGGAATCCCTGTCATGGGTCATGCGGGGCTTACGCCGCAATCCGTGCACCAGCTTGGTGGATATCGCGTTCAGGCTAAGGAGACGGCGAGCGCGCTCGCCCTGATCGAGGATTGCCGGGCGCTCGAAGAAGCAGGGGCGTTTGCCATCGTACTCGAGTGCATACCCGCTGAACTCGCGGCCCTCGTCTCGCGCGAGCTTGCCGTACCCACGATCGGCATCGGTGCGGGCGCCGGATGTGACGGTCAGGTCCAGGTCTTCCACGACCTGCTCGGCTTGGGTGGAGACTTCGTGCCCAGGCACTCGCGACGTTTTGCCGACGTGGGGGCGATGATCCGCCAGGCGGTTGCGGCGTACGCCGATCAAGTGCGCGACCGGACCTTCCCTTCTGCCGAGCAGATGACGCATATGGCTCCCGGCGTCGCTGATGAGGTCGAGCGGGCGCGCAGGGGATTGCTTAGAGCGGTCGGCGACGATATCGAGAGAGGGTAGCCGGTGGAGTCGGTTGCGTCGAAGGCAGAAGCGCGCAAGGCTGTCGCTGACGCACGGTGCGATGGCAAGACGATCGCCCTTGTGCCCACTATGGGCGCGCTTCACGACGGACATCTCGCTCTTGTGAGGGCGGCGCGGGCGCGCGCCGCCTACGTCGCGGTCTCCGTATTCGTGAACCCTACGCAGTTTACCTCCGGCGACGACTTCGACAGCTACCCGCGCGATCTCTATCGCGATCTCGAGACGCTCGCCGCCGAGGGGGTCGACCTCGTGTTCGCGCCATCAGCAGCGCACATGTACGCGCCGGACGCCGCGGTGACCGTAGATCCGGGTCCGCTTGCGTCACGATGGGAGGGCGAGGTTCGCCCTGGTCACTTTCGCGGTGTTGCGACGGTGGTGACGAAGCTGTTGTCGATCGTGCGGCCTGATGTGGCGTTTTTTGGCGAGAAGGATTATCAGCAACTCCAGGTCGTCAGGTCGGTCATCGCCGATCTCGACCTCGCGGTGACCATTGCGGCGCACCCGGTCGTCCGGGACCGTGACGGTGTCGCGCTTTCGAGTCGCAATGTGCTCCTCGATGCCGAGACGCGCCGAGCCGCGCGCGCGGTGCCCGCGGCGCTGGATGCGGCGGCCGAGGCGCTCGCGTGGGGCGAGTGCGATGCGCGCGCGCTCGAGGGCGTCATGATGGACGCGCTCGCCGCCGAACCGTTGCTCACCGTCGATTACGCCGCCGTGGTCGACCCGCATACGCTCGAGCCCGCCAGCGCTCTCACCGCTGCTGCCCGGGCACTGATCGCTGTCCGTGCAGGCGCGGTGCGCCTCATCGACAACGGTGAGCTCGTTGCGCCGCCCGAAGGGCCTCAACGCAAGGGGACCGGCAGGTGATCGCTGACTTCGCTGAACTCACCGCCGAGATCCGGGCCCTCGCCGCCGAGCGCGACGCGATTGTGCTCGCACACAACTATCAGCGTCCCGAAGTTCAAGACGCCGCTGATTTCACTGGCGACTCCCTCGGCCTGTCGAGACAGGCGGCGTTGACCGGCGCGAGCGTGATAGTCTTCGCGGGGGTGCACTTCATGGCCGAGACCGCCAAGATCCTCTCTCCGGGCAAGACCGTGCTCATGCCCGAGCCGCGAGCGGGGTGCCCGATGGCCGACATGCTCACCGGTGAGCAGCTCGCCGCGTGGCGAGACGAGTATCCCGGCGTGCCAGTCGTCACGTACGTGAACTCAACGGCGGAGGTCAAGGCCCTCTCAGACATATGCTGCACGTCAGCGAACGCCGTAGAGGTTGTCCGCTCTCTCGGTGCCCGGAGGGTGCTTTTCGCGCCCGACCGAAATCTCGCGGCGTGGGTCGGATCACAGCTTCCCAGTGTCGAGATCATCGCGTGGGACGGTTGGTGTCCGGCGCACGATGAGGTGACCGTCGAACAGGTACAGGAAGTGATAGAGCGGCACCCGCACGCCGAGGTGCTCGTGCATCCCGAGTGCCGTCCCGAGGTGACGGCGCTCGCCGACGCCGTGCTTTCCACGAGCCAGATGCTCCGGCGTGCGAAATCGTCGAGCGCCGATGAGTTCGTGGTCGTGACCGAGGAGGGACTGCTGCATGCGCTTGCGAAGGCCGCACCGGCTAAGCGGTTCGTGAACCTTACACCTCGCATGCTCTGTCCCAACATGAAGGTGACCACGCTATCCAAGGTGCGTGATTCACTTGCGGGTATGCATACCGCAATCGAGGTTGACGCCGCCACTGCGGCAGCGGCTAGAGGAGCGGTCGATCGGATGGTGGCGCTTGGCTGAACAGGCGCACACGGATGACGCGCCGTACGACCGGACGGGCGAGGGCCCCATCGGTCTCTTCGGGCACCCGGTGCATGCGGCTGCTGCTGTGCTTCCGGCATCTCTCGGCAGGCGTTACCTGCTTGCCTTCGACACCGATGAGCTGCCACAAGACACCTACGACGTGCTTGTGGTCGGTTCGGGTATCGCGGGACTCACGACGGCGCTTTCGCTTAGTCCGGATCTGCGAGTAGGGCTTGTTACCAAGGCGCGTCTCGCTGAGACGGGCACGTGGTACGCGCAAGGAGGAATCGCTGGCGCGGTAGGGGAGGCCGATTCTGTCGAACTGCACGTCGCCGACACGCTCGTCGCGGGACAGGGAATCTGTGACGCCGGCGTCGTGAGCATGGTCGTGCGTGAGGCGGCTGAAGCGCTCGCCGGACTTGAGTCGTATGGTGTGCGATTTGACACCGAAGACGGCGGCGAAGTGGCGCTCGCGCGAGAGGGCGGACACACGCTGCCGAGGGTGCTCCACTCGGGAGACGCCACCGGTGCCGCGATACAGGGCGCGCTCATCGCGGCGGTGCTTGACGCATCGGACGTCGAGGTGCTTGAGGAGCATTTTCTCGTTGATCTCCTGACGGCTGGTGACCGTTGCGTGGGAGTGCTCGCGCTCGATGATGTGTCCGGTCGCACGCGGGTGATGTGGGCCGACGCTGTGGTGCTCGCCACGGGCGGGTGCGGACAGGTGTATCGCGTGACGACCAACCCGGCGATCGCAACCGGGGACGGGGTCGCGGCCGCGTGGCGCGCTGGCGCCGAAATCACCGACATGGAGTTCGTGCAGTTCCATCCCACCGCGCTCGACTCCGACGCGCGGCCGCGGTCGCTGATCACCGAGGCGCTCCGCGGCGAGGGCGCTTACCTGCTCGACGGTGATGGACGGCGCTTCATGCTCGCCGCCCACCCGCTCGCCGAGCTCGCTCCTCGCGATGTCGTGACCCGGGAGATTGAGCGTGTAATGGCTCGGTGCGCAAGTCCTGGTGTGTGGCTTGATGCGCGGCACCTCGGGGAGGAGCGGCTTCGGCAGCGCTTCCCGACGATCTGGGAGCGATGTGAGGGTGCCGGCCATGACCTTGCCCACGACCTCATCCCGGTCGCGCCGGCCGCTCACTACCTCATGGGCGGCGTCCGGGTCGACGAGGATGGGCGCACTACAGTGCCTGGGCTTTTCGCGGCAGGTGAGGTCACAGCCTCTGGTCTCCACGGCGCGAACCGGCTCGCATCCAACTCGCTGCTTGAAGGGGTCGTCTACGCCAGAAGGATCGCGCGAGCGCTCTCGGCGGAAGATGAGCCGGGCACTTTGCGTCCCGGCCGCGTCATTTCCGGAGAGGCCGAGAAGACCGCCGCGTTTGCGCTAGGTGTGGCGCGCGACACGATCCAGGAGACGATGGCTGCGTTCGCCGGGATGAATCGCTCGGCGGGCGGACTTGCCGAGGCCGCCGAAATCATAGCGGGATTGAGCCGCCTTCTCGATGTGTCGCTCCGCCGGACAGCGGAACTCGAGCTACAGAACATGGTCACTGTCGCAGCGCTCATCGTGCACGCGGCGCTTGCCCGGACCGAGACGCGCGGCGCTCACGGCCGGACCGATCATCCGGCTCGCGACGATGAGCGGTGGCTCGGCCATCTCGTGTGGCGTCGCGGTGAGGCGTTGCGCTTCGAGCCGACTGCTTCGGGCGGGGCGGCGCCGCCGGGGCCGGGAGGAGGCTGATGACTCGCGCCGCGATGCCGCCTGCCGACGATCTGCTCGCTCGAGCGCTTGCCGAGGACTTTGGCGTGGTGCCGGAGGTGTTTCTCGGCGGCGGGGTGAGTGACGTCCTGGCGCGCGACGTGACCACGGCGGCGCTCGTAGGGCCGGATGTCCGATACGCGGGCCGCCTGGTGTGCCGTGAGGCAGGGGTGGTGTGCGGTATCGGGTACGCCGCACGCGTATGGGAGTTGCTCGCCGCCGCGTCTGGCCGGCGCGCCCCGTCCGTCATCGCACTGGCCGAGGACGGCGAGCACGTCACGCCGGGTACGGCGGTCGCGCGCGTGGAGGGTTCCGCCGCGGTTGTATTGGGGGGCGAGCGGACCGCACTCAATGTGATCATGGTGCTTTCCGGCATCGCGACTGAAGCGGCTCGGTGGCAGAAGGCAGCGGGGAGTTGCGTGACTGTGCTAGACACGCGCAAGACGCTCCCGGGACTCAGGACCCTTTCCAAGTGGGCGGTAAAGATTGGCGGCGCCACCCCGCACCGTGCGGGGTTGTGGGACATGCTACTCATCAAGGACAACCATCTCCGGCTCGCCGGCGGCGTTCCGGCTGCGGTACAGGCCGCGCACGGTGCGAACCCCGGCATGATAGTTGCGGTTGAAGCCGACACGGTTTCGCACGCGATTGAGGCGGCGAGGGCCGGGGCCGACATCGTAATACTCGACAACTTGGACGATCCGGCGCTGACGGCCGCGGTCGCGGCGGTGCGTCACGAGTCCTCACTGACCGGGAAGCGGGTGTTCACCGAGGCATCGGGAGGCGTTACACTCGGGCGGTTCGCACAGGTGGTGGCGACCGGTGTCGACCGGGTATCGACGAGTGCGCTCGCGCTCGCGCGACCGCTCGATCTCGGGCTTGATGAAGATCCGCAAGGAGGAGTGTAGCGTGGCCCCGATAACCGGCATCACGCTCGTCGACTGGGTTCTCGGATTCCTCGATACCGCCGGGTACCGGCTCGTCTTTGCCATCACGCTCGTCGAGAACATCTTCGTCGTGGGGTCGTTCACGCCAGGTGAGACTGTCGTGATGGCGGCGGCGTTTCTGTCCACTCCCTCGTACGGCACGCTGTCGTGGCCGCTCGTGTGGATCTCCTCGGTCGCGGGCACGGTTACAGGGTGCAACATCAGCTACTTTATTGGCAGGAAGGGAGGCCGTGAGGCGCTTTTGCGCTACGGCCACCGGTTTCACATCTCCGCGAAGCGCATCGCTGAAGCCGAGGCGTACTTCGACCGGCACGGCTCGAAGACGGTGCTCATCGCGCGCTTTACCGCCGGATTCAAAAACTTCGTGCCGATGATCGCCGGCGCGTCGCGGATGAAGATCCTCTGGTTCGAGATATACACCGTGCTCGGCGCGGTACTCTACACCTCGCTCATGGTCGGGATCGGCTACTTCGTGGGCGAGAACTTCAACGAGGCTCTCCGGATCGCGTCTCGGATCACCACCACAGGTTTTGTGCTGGCGGCGCTTGTCGTGATCGGAGCGGTGTTCGCATGGCGTCGGGCTCGCAAGCGCTGGGCGGCGGAGGCTGCCGAGGAAGACATGCGGGATGCGGCCTCGGACGACGTTCGGTGAGTCGGCGGGACGATGTGCTTGAGGCGCTGCGCGCAGCGGGAGGAACGGGCGTTTCTGGCACCGTGCTGGCGGCTGAGCTCGGCGTGAGTCGCATGGCGGTCTCGAAGCACGTGAGAACCCTGCGCGAGGCGGGATACGAGATCGTGTCGCGGCCCGGCGCTGGCTACGCGCTTGTCAACGTGGCGGACGCGCCTATACCCGCTGAGGTGGCGCGGCTCCTTTCCTCGGCGATGTGGGTGAGGCTTGAGGGCGGAGGGCAGACCGTCTCGACGAACACCGACGCCGCCACGCTCGCGCGCTCGGGCGCACCGCACGGTACCGCGGTGCTCGCTGATCGGCAGACCGGAGGCAGGGGGCGTCTCGGCAGGAGGTGGGAGTCGCCCGCAGGCGGCGTGTACGTGTCGGCCGTGCTCCGTCCGCCGCTCGCTCCATCAGCGCTCGGTGGGTTGTCGATCGCCGTTGCCGCCGGAATCGCTGGAGCGCTCCGCGAGCAGGGGATCGCGCCTGCCGTGAAGTGGCCCAACGACGTACTGCTGGGTCAGGGCAAGCTCGCAGGAATTTTGCTCGAGATGGCTGCCGAGACGGACCGCACCGAGTGGGTGGTGGTCGGCGTGGGCCTGAACGTGAAGCGTCCAGCCGCGCCGTTGCCGGGTGCGGCGTACTTGGCCGACGAAGTGCCGGACTTTGGTCTCGCACGAGGTGCGGCGATCGTGCTCGACGGGATTGCCGCTGGGTATCAGATGCTCATCGAGGGAGGGATGGATGCCGTCGCGGCAGCGTTCGAGCCGCTCGACGTGTTGCGTGGCCGGGAGGTTCGGGTGAGTGATGTGTCCGGCGCCGAGCGCGCGCGCGGTATCGCCTCAGGCATCGATGGTGATGGACGCCTCCGAGTCGACTGCGGGTCTGGAGCTGTCGTGGCGCTCGCAGCCGGAGATGTCACACTCGGCGATGCCGGGCGCTTCAACACCTGATCGACGGGAGCGGGAGCTGGGAGCGGGATCCGGGGGGGTTGCGCCGAGCGTCCGGTATAGTAAACTTGCGCGAACTATCAGGTTTACAGACATTCGGAGGCCGCACGGTGCAGCAAGGTACAGAACCGCTTTCAGAAGCCGGAAGAACCGGCGCGACCGCCGCCTTGCCGGGACCGGCCGCAATACCCGGCCGCACGCGTGAGCTCGTGACTGCGGCGCTGCTTGCCGCGCTCCTCGCGGCGTCCGCGTGGGTCGCGATTCCGCTCGGCGGAGGTGTTCCGCTCACGTTGCAGGTCTTCATCGTCGTGCTTGCCGGCCTCGTTCTCGGACCGAGAGCGGCGGGTATCGCGCTTGCGGTCTACCTCCTCTTAGGCGCCGCGGGGGTGCCCGTCTTCGCGGGCGCGCGGGGAGGTCTCGACGTGCTGTTCGGTCCGACCGGCGGCTACTTGTGGGGCTTCCTCGTCGCCGCCGTGCTGATCTCGTTCTTGCGGAGCGGACTCGCCCTAGCCGTGACGTCGCGCTTCGCTGAGGCGGTCGCGGTCGCGGTAGGCGTGATCGCGATCTATCTGCTCGGCTGGACGCAGCTCATGTTGGTTATGGCTCTGGATCCCGCTGCGGCGTTCGTGGCGGGGGTGCTTCCATTCATCGTGGCAGACGCTATCAAGGGGGCCGTGGCCATCGGGGTCGCGGCCGCGCTTCGGCGAGCCAGAGTGGTCGTCTGAGCTGAAGCGGCGAGCGAGCGGCAGGCGTTGCATTGCCGGTTGCCGAAACACTAACCCTCCCGCATGTCAGTGTCTCGGTCTACTATGGACTCCGAGAAATGACTGACCTGCCGAGGGGACACGATGGCGCCTACGCTCACGTTCGTCCACGCCGCCGACCTGCATCTTGACGCCCGCTTCGGCGGGGTCGACGCGAGCGACGCGCGCGTGCGGGACGCTCTTGTGGAGTCCACGTTTGATGCGTTTGAGGAGATATGCGACGTCTGTGTCGCAAGGGGCGCTGCGTTCCTCATCATCGCGGGGGACCTCTACAACACGGCCGAGCGGAGTGTGCGCGCCCAGACGCGGTTTCGCGCCGCGGCTGTGCGCCTCGCTGAGGCTCGCATCCACATCTTCGTAGCGGCCGGCAACCACGATCCGCTGTCCGGTGGCGGCCCGGCGATCGCAATGCCCTCCAACGTCACCATCTTTTCGGCCGACGAGGTGAGCCGAGAGTGTTTTCCGTCAGACGACGCCCCGCTTGCGGTTCTCTACGGGCGCAGCTACGCTCGCTCGGCTGAGACGCGCAACCTCGCTGCGGGGTTCTCGCGTGACTCGGCGGACCCCTTCGCTATCGGCGTGCTTCACGCCAACGTAGGCGGCCAACCCGGTTTCGAGCCGTACGCGCCGTGTTCGCTTGAGGACTTGCGAGCCGCGCGCATGGATTACTGGGCGCTCGGCCACATTCACAAGCGGATGAGGCTTTCTGAGAATCCCCCCGTCGTCTACCCGGGCAGCCCGCAAGGGCTCAACCCCGGCGAGACGGGCGGACATGGGTGCGCGGTGGTGACCGTCGAAGGCGGCGGGGTCGAGATCGAGTTCGTCGAGACAGCGCGTGTCGTGTGGGAGCGTGTTTCGGTCGAGTGCGGTGACGTGGCGACCGCCGATGAGGTCATAGACCGGCTCGATGCGGCGTGCGCTGGAGTGCGCGAGCGGGCGGGAGGCCGACCGGCGATCGCGCGGATCGACCTCGAGGGGCGTAGCGCGGTGCACGCGTTGTTGACCAAACCACGCGTGCTTGACGACATCATCGAGCAGGTCCGGGACACACATCTTGAGCGCGGCCCGTGGGTCTGGCTCGACCGAGTGCGCGACCTCACCGCTCCCGCGATCGATCTCGAAGCGGTGCGCGAGGGAGCGGGGTTCGCCGCCGAACTGATCCGCGTGGCGGATGGCTACTTGGAGCCAGCGCGTGCCGACGCGGTGCTCGCGGAGGCGCTCGCCCCTCTGCACCGGAGGCTCGATGGGATCGACCTCGATTTCGATTCTCGATCCATCGTTGAGCGCGCGCGCAATTTGTGTCTCGACCGCGTTGTTGTGCGAGAGGTGAACGAGTGATGTGGCTGGCACGTATCGACGCGGAACGCTACGGAGGAGTCGCCGGGACGGGACTGGGTCCGCTCGGACCGGGACTCAACGTCGTGCTCGGACCAAACGAGGCCGGCAAGAGCACGCTAACGGCGCTTGTGCGCCACGTGTTGTACGGCTTTCCTGACCGTAGGGCCACGGAACGCGCGTATCGCGTCGAAGGTGCTGGAAGGCACGGGAGATTAGTCTTTGCTGATGAAGCCGGAGAGTGGGTTGTCGAGCGTGTGGAAGGACCTGGCGGGGGTACCGTCACGGTGCGCACGGTGCGTGGTCCTGAGCGTCCCGAGTTGCACGCGGAGCTCATCCGCGGGGTGACGGCCGAGGCGTACCGAGTCGTGTTCGGGTTCGGGCTTGCGGACATGGCCGGCATTGTCGCGTCCTCCGATAGTGTCGTTTCGCGTCTCTACCAGGCCGGAGCCGGTCTCGCCGCGAGTCCCCAAGATGTCTGCGCACAACTTGCCGCCGAGGCGGAGCAGCTCTTCACTCCCCGGGGCCGAATCCCGGTAATCAACGCGGCGGCACTGGAAGCCGCGGAGCTGCACGAGAAGATCAGGGAGCTCGGCAGGTCCGCGGGCGAGCTCGAATCACAACGCGAGTCGCTTGCGACACTCGATGCGCGCGCCGCCGAGGCGCGGGAGGGGGTCCGGAAAGCGGAGCGTCGCCGGGATGAGTCTGCCGCGTGTTTGCGACAGGTTGAGTCGAGTGAGGAGCGCATCCGCGAGATATCGGCATCGCTAGTCGAGCTACGCAGGGAGCTTGCGCTTGCTCGTGGCGCTGTTGAAAAGGCCGTCGTGGACACGCGGGTGATCGAGGCGGCACCGGTGATCGAAACCTTAGCTGCTGAAGTCGTGGCCCACCGCGAGCGCCTTCCTCGTGTGGCCGCCGCTCGATCCCGCATAGACGCGCTCACCAGGGGAGTGGCCGATCGTTTGTCGGAAGCGGGACTCGATGAGGAGCGCGCGGCGCTCGTTCCCGTGGGCGCTGAAGATCGCGCGGCGGTCGACCATGCGCGTGACCGGCTGCTCCGGCTCGAGCTTCGCGCCGAGGAAGCCGTTCGCGCGCGGGACAAGGCCCGCGCTGCGGTGGAGGCGTTTCGGGCCGCGGAGTTGCGGGCCGGTTCGGGGCGGACCGTGACACCCGTGCCGGTGCACAGGCTCTCATGGGCGCTTCTTGCGCTCGGTGGCGCGGGGGTGGTGGCCGGGTGGCTGGGTGCGGTGTGGCCGCTTGCCGGGTTCGGGTTGCTGGTCGCGCTCGCGGGGTCAGCGCTCGTCCTTTATGGGCGGCGGACTGCGGAGCATGTCCCCGTCATCGCAGCCCACGCCGCCGAGGAGCACCGTCTCGACGTTGAGGCGCGCCGTACCGCTGCGGATGAAGAACGAGAGTCCAGCGCGCTTCAAGACGCGCGCGAGGAGTGGAGATCGTGGTGCGCGAAGCGTGGCCTCGGAGACGTCTTGACCCCTGCGGCGGTCGCGGCCGTGTTCGACGCTGTAGTCGAGGCCAACCGCCTTGCGGCGGATCGAGAGTGCTCGCGGCACGAGCTTGCCGGTGAGGAGGAGTTGCTTGACGCGTTCACCGCGCGCGTGAGGGATCTCGCGGCTGCGCTCAATGTCGATACAGCAAACCTGTCTTTCGTCACAGCGCCCGAAGTGGTCGCACGCACTGTCGAGCTGCTGGCCGATGCGAGAGAGCGGGAGCGTGTCGCGGCGGCGGCGGGGGAGGTTGTCGAGAAGGTGTCGCCTCGCATCGCCGCGCTTGAGACCGCTGAGCGCGATGAGACAGAGCGTGTCGTCGCTGCGCTCGCTGAGATCGGGATCGAAAGCGGCCGCCTGGAGACGGTGGCGTTCGTCGAGGAAGCGGCGCGCGACGCGACGGAGGCGAGGAAGCGTCTCGAGGAACTCGAACATGACCGCGCGCGCATCGCCGGGGCGATCGAGGCTGCGGAAACCGAGACTCGGGCGGGAGCGCTCGGCCTAGAGCTGACCGGCGTGCGTGAGCGTATCGCCGCCAACGCTGAGCGCTACGCGGTGGTGAGAGTCGCGCTTGCGATGCTCGCTGAAGCGCGGGGTGTCTACGACCGGGAGCGTCAACCCGCCGTGGTTCAGGCGGCGGGAGGCGTTCTGGCGACCATGACCGGCGGTCGCTACCGTTCACTGTCGATCCCGCTTGGGACCACGGGAGTCACTCTCTACGATGCCCAAAGCAGAGCCAAGGACATAGAGATCCTTTCGACCGGTACTGCGGAACAACTCTACCTGGCGCTCAGGATAGCGCTCCTCGGCACTCTCGGTGAGATCGGCGCTGGATTGCCCGTGCTCATGGATGACGTATTTGTCAACTTCGACCCGCAGCGCAAGGCGGGCGCGGCGGCTGCGGTTGCCGAGTTCGCTCGCGAGCGGCAGGTAATCGTGTTCACGTGTCACCCCGAGACACGCACTCTCCTCGCGGACGCTGATCCTGACCTCGCCACCTTCACGCTCGATCGGTGTTGAGCGCAGGGCACGCGGACGACGCTCACTCTTTGAGTGCTGGGAGGCTGATCGTGAATTGCGCTCCGCCTTCGGGCCGGTTGGCTACTTCGATTTCGCCTGCGTGAGCTGTGACGATAGCCTTGACGATCGCCAGCCCAAGGCCGGAGCCGCCGGTTGCGCGCGTACGGCTCGGCTCGGTGCGGTAGAAACGATCGAACAGGCGGTCTAGGTCCCCTTCGGCTATCCCGGGACCTTCGTCGAGCACTGAGAGCACCGCACGGCCGTCCCTCTCCTCGAGTTCGATTCGCACGCTCGTGCCTGCTCCGGCGACGCGCGAAGCATTGTCGACGAGGTTCGCGAGCACCTGCTGAAGCCGGTCCTTGTCGCCCAGTACCATCGGCGCGGCCCCAGCGATCTCGACACTGACGCCACGCTCGGCGAGCAGGGGTTCGAGGACCTCGATGGCTCGGCGGGCGATGTCGCCCAGATCGATGCAGGAGAGCGGCAGTTCGCCGGTTGCCCCCTCTATCCGTTGGAGTGTCATAAGATCGCTGGCGAGACGGGCGAGGCGCTCCGACTCGCTCACGATCGTCGTGAGAAACCGTGACGCCTCGTAGGGCGGGACCTCACCGTCGAGCAAGGTTTCGGCGGCGCCGCGGATGGCGGTCAGCGGGGTGCGCAGTTCGTGGCTCACATCCGAGACAAAGCGCGACGTCCGCTTCTCCTCGTTGCGCAACTCGCTCACTACGTGTTCGACCGCATCGGCCATCGTGTTGAACGTCTCGCCTACGGCGCGCGTCTCCCGCGGGCCTCCGGGTGCGACCCGCACCGTGAGGTCTCCGTCGGCTAACGCGTGCGCACTCGCTTCGAGATGCCGCAGCGGACGCGAGAGCCATCGTGAGAGGAACTCAGCGATCAGTAGAGTGACCACGATGAACGACGCAAGCGCCCAGATGAGCCGGTCGCGGTAGTCGCGAAGCGCGTTCATCACCGTAACCGTTGGCGCCGACGCGTACGCGGCCCCGACGATCCGGCCTTCGGAGCGTATCGGGTAGGCCACGTATATCACGTAGCGGTTCTCTTCGTCGATGCGCGCAGCCGCGCCGTAGCGGCCCGCCAGCGCCTCGCCGACCTCGGTCCGTTCGCTGTAGTCGAGCCCCGCCCCGTCAGGTCCAGCGGAGTCGGCGAGTGCGATTCCCGCCCCGTCAAGCACACGGATACGGGAGAACAGCCGTCCGTCGGCCTCCTCAAGAACCTGCTGTAGAGCTTCCTCGGATCCCGGCGCTCCGGCGGCACCCCCGGGATCTAGCTCTCCAAGGAGCGCTGCCGCCAGGATGGCCTCGGCGGCGAGCCGGTCCTCAAGCGCGTCGAGCCCGAGCGATTCGAGCTGCGCGAGGAAGTACCACGACAGTCCAGCCGCCGAAGCGATCGCGACGGCAAGCAGGATAGCGAGGAGACGGATGCGAATCGAGGACAGCACCGCCGGGCCGCCTTACGCGCCGATGCGGTAGCCGTAACCGCGCACCGTCTCGATGACAGCGGGGTCAACTCCAGCGGCCGCGAGTTTGTCGCGCAAGCGCTTGATGTGCGTGTCGACCGTCTTGGTCTCGACGAGGTACTCCCATCCCCACGCTTGGCGCAGTAGCTGTTCCCGGCTGAGAACCTTGCCGGAGTAACGCATGAGAGTCGCGAGCAACTCGAACTCCCGGGGTGTCAGATCGATGAGGGTTTCGCCGTGGTGCGCCTGGTGCGTCGACTCGTCGAGCACGACGCCAGAGGCCTCGAGGCGTTCGCCCGGGAGCTCATCGGGAAGTCCGGAAGTTACTGAAGCGCGGCGCAACAACGCTTTGACACGCGCCTGCAACTCCCGGATTCCAAAGGGTTTCGAGAGGTAATCGTCGGCTCCGAGCTCGAGGCCCACCACCTTGTCCAGTTCCGTGTCGCGGGCCGAGAGAAGAAGCACCGGGACGTCGCTGTTGACGCGAAGTCGACGTACCACTTCATAGCCGTCTGGACCGGGAAGCATGATATCGAGGACGATGAGGTCGTAGCGGGTCGCGGTGGCGCGTTCGAGTGCCTCGTCGCCCGCCGCGGCCGTGTCGATCTTGTAGCCCTCCTTGGCGAGGTTGTACGAGATGAACTGAACAATTGAATCCTCGTCGTCTACCACGAGGATTCGCGCCGGTCCGTTGGTCATCACGCGCCTCCCGATGTCGCGGGTCACCTGCGCCGATGATACCATTGACGCAGGTGACCGCCGGTTGCGTGTCACCGTTCCGTCATCCTTGGCAGGAGCAGCGGTGATACTGGCGGTCGACATCGGAAACACCCATACCGTACTCGGCTTGTTCGATGAATCGGGCTTGGGCGAACATTGGCGGACGTCGAGTAACCCGGCGCTCACGGCTGACGAGTTGCGAATCAAGCTTGCCGCGTTGCTCGCGGACGGCGGACACGCGCTCGGCGACATCGACCACGTCATCATCTCGTCAGTGGTGCCACGACTGACCGCCGCCTACCAGGAGGTCGCCGAGGAAGCGTGTGGGCGCGTTCCGATGGTGGTGGGACCTGGGCTCAAGACGGGGATGACCATACGCTACGACAACCCGCACGAGGTCGGGGCGGACCGCATAGTCAACGGCATCGCCGCATACTTGGCCCTCGGTGGCCCGGTCGTCGTGGTTGATTTTGGTACCGCCACGACCATCGATGTCATCGACGGCACGGGGGCGTATCTTGGCGGGGCGATCGCGCCGGGAGTCGAGACGAGCGCTGAAGCGCTATTCACCAAGGCCGCACGTCTGTCGAAGGTGGACCTTGACGCTCCGCCCAAGGTTATTGGCACCAACACGCGCACGAGCGTGCAGGCCGGCCTCATTCTCGGTGAGGCGGCTATGGTCGACGGGCTCGTGCGAAGAGTGTGGGAGGAGCTTGGTACGCAGACGCCGGTGATGGCGACAGGCGGTCTCGCAGCCAAGATGGCGCCGATCTGTGAGACGATCACCGCTGTCGATCCCGACCTCACGCTCAAAGGGCTCGTCGAGGTGTACCGGCGCAACACCTGAGGTGGCCACACGGCTGGAGTCGCCGCGTTATACTCTCTCACGTACACAATGGTGTGCACAGCGGCGTGTCTCCGCAGTGCCATCTATGCTCGCATATGGCGGGGAGGTTTGCCGTGAGGTTTTTTCGCATCGGCGAGAAGGTCGTAAGTCAGCAGAAGCTCTTTGACGCGATAGGCGACATCCTCGCCGATCGTGAGGCTGGCGCTACGCAGGAGGAGACCGCGCGTACGCACGGCGTCCAGAGGTCGTTTGTCTCGTTCATCGAGTCACTCGGCGAGGTGCGGCGCGGCGCACGTATCGCGATGGTCGGTTTCCCCGTGGCCAACGCTGAAGAGGTCAAACGCGTGGCCGAGGAGCACGGTGTGGATTTCACGCTCGTGTTCAATCAGGCGGAACGCGAGAGTATTGAGGGTTTCTCCGGAGCGGAGGTCTTCAACCGGTTGCTTGAGACGCTCGCCGCGCTACGGGACTACGACACGATCATCTTGCTTGCGAGCGACTGGAGGATCGAGCTGGTCGAGCGCATCTTGGGCCGCGAGGTGATCGCGGTCTCGCTCGGCCCGTCACCGCTTCGGGAGGATGTCACGGTCGACATCGGTGAGATCACGCAGCTGCTCACGGGGATCGGATCGGCGCGCGCGCCACGTCCACGCAGCGGCAGGGTGAGCGCCGCGCTGAGGCAGGCGGCCGAGAGGGCCGGGAGGTGGACACCGTCAAAGAGGTAGTGAGCGTGTCCCTCGGTTCTTCGGTTCGCGACCACGTGGTCGAGATCGAGCTTCTTGGCGAGCGGTTCCGGCTTACGCGGGAGGGCTTCGATGGCGACACGCGGCGGGCGGCGGACCGGCTCGAGCTCCTCGACGGCCAAGTAGACGCCCTCAGTCTTGGCGGCATAGATCGCTACCTGCGGGCGGCTGGCCGCGACTACCACTTCCGCGCCACCCGCAAGCTCGCAGCGCGGGTGCACGAGACGCCGCTCGTGTGCGGCGCGGCGATCAAGGGCCCGCTTGAGCACGCGGCGGTGCGCTACATGACCGAGACGCTCGGACTCGATCTTGCGGGAAAGCGGGTGCTCGTGACCTCGGCGGTTGACCGTTATGGATTGGCCGAGGGCTTTCACGAGGCCGGGTGCGCGATGGCCTACGGCGACTTGCTCTTCGCGCTGGGGTTTCCCGTGCTTATACGCGACAAGGTGACGCTCGACCGAACGATCCGTGTCGTCGCCCCTATCGCGGCGCAGCTGCCCTTCTCGTGGCTCTATCCCACAGGAGCGGCGCAGGACAGGCCACCGTCAGTGAAACGGGCTCATCTCTACGATGAGTTCGACATCATCGCTGGCGACTATCAGTACGTTCGCGCGTTCATGCCAACTGATATGACCGGCAAGTGGGTCGTCACCAACACTACGACCGCTTCCGATGTTGAGTTCCTGAGAGATCGTGGTGTGGGACTGTTAGTCACCACGACTCCGCGGCTTGGCGGACGCTCCTTTGGCACAAACGTGATCGAGGCTGCGCTCGTCGCGCACGCGGGCGCACCCGCAGAGCTCACAACAGACGAGTACCTCCGTCTTATCGCGGAGGCGGAAATCAGGCCCGATGCGCGGTGGCTCCAGGGCTCTAACGGAGTCATTCAGGGATGATAACGCCGATGGGCATTGTCTTTGCTCCTGTTCATGCAGGTTGGTCAGGGACGCGTTTGTGTGTTTGTGGTCAAGACGTCCCGGTGGTACTATTCAAGTGTTCAGGCATCTAGCAGGCGTTCGGAGCGGCACTCCCCAACTCCGGCCTCGTGACTGCGCGTGAGCGAGGCTCCCGGCACGGAATCCGGGGTATAAGGCTCCATCTCGAAAAGGAGTTGATCTTGTGAACAAGCGCGCAAGGAATCGTCTCATCGGTGTGACCGTCATCCTCGTGATTTCAATCGGAGCTATCTTCATGAGCGTGGGTGCCACTGACGGGGCGTACTCGCGCACGGTGAGTGATATCGTGGACAAGCCAGAGGCTGTCGGCGAACGCGTAAAGGTCACGGGGACCGTCGTACCCGGCTCGTGGGACGGGAAGTCGAGTCCGATGACGTTCGATATCCGCAACGAGGGGGCTACGGACGGACCGGTGCTCAGCGTGGTGTACACCGGCGCTGTCCCCTCGACCTTCGGTGACGAAGTGACCGCGATCGTGACGGGAGTCATGAACGAAGAGGGCATCTTCGAGTCAACCGACATGAAAACCAAGTGTCCTTCGAGGTACGAATCTGCGGACAACGCGATTAGCGTGGCATCGTTGTTCGCGCTCGGCGATTCGGTTGTCGGCAAACCGGTTCAGCTCACCGGATTCGTCGTTGCGGGCACGATTAAGCCCCCGGGCGGCCAGGTGCGGTTCTCTATCGCCGATGAGGGCGGCTCGCCTTCCATCGACATCGCCTATCCTGACGGCGCGCTCGCCGACGGCATGGAAGACGGCTCCCAAGTCGTTCTCGGCGGGGAGTACGATGCGGACTCCGGCCTGTTCAAGGCGACCAGCGTGGCGATGGCCGAGTAGGCCGACGCCCGGGCGCGAGAAACGGTAGAATCGTTGCGCCGTAGGCGCGGCGCGTCACTGACGGCACCGATGAAGTGTCTGCGTGGGCCGAGTGGTTCGCGGGACGACAGGGAAGTGGAGTAGAGCGAATGGCCAATCTCGGCAGCCTGTTCATGGGACTCGCCCTTGTGGCGGCACTCCTATCCATCGGCGCGATATTCTTGGGCCGCAGAATGGGTCCAAAGGAAGGCGAAGGGCTCACAAACACCGGGTATCTAGCGACGTATGGCATTCTGATCGGTATCACAGGCGCCATCTCGGTTCTCACGGCGGCGTTTCTTCAGGAGGATTTCACGCTCGAGTACGTGGCGCAGCATCACTCGACTGACGTCTCGGCGCTCCAGTGGGTCTATAAGGTCGCCGCGGTGTGGGCGGGCAGAGAAGGGTCGCTGCTTTTCTGGGCATGGCTCCTCGCGATATTCGCGGCATACATTGCGTACAAACGCAGTTCGTTCACGGATGACCTCTCCAACGTCTCCCTTGCGGTCCTCAACTTCGTGCAGATATTCTTCATCACGGCGCTCTTCATCCCCCTGAACAATCCCTTCAAGCTTTCTCCGGAGCACTGGGTCGGCCCCGGGGGCGAGCTTCTCATCAGCGGAGGCATGAATCCGCTGCTGCAGCACTGGGCGATGACACTCCATCCACCCACACTGTTCGTGGGTTACGCGGGAATGGCGGTTCCGTTCGCGTTCGCGTTCGGCGCGCTCATCGTCAACGACCCATCTAAGGCCTGGGTAGAGATTGTCGATCGCATCACGGTGTTCGCGTGGCTGTTTCTTGGGCTGGGCAATGGACTTGGCGCGGTGTGGGCTTACGTGGTCTTGGGCTGGGGCGGGTACTGGGCGTGGGATCCGGTCGAGAATGCCTCGTTCATCCCGTGGCTTACGGGTGTCGCACTCCTGCACTCTTTCACCGTGTACCGGCGGCGTGGCGGTTTCAAGAAGTGGGCGGTGGCGCTTGCTGTCATCAGCTTCGTGGGGGTTATTCTTGGCACCTTCATTGTCCGTTCGGGCATCGTGCAATCGGTTCACGCGTTCACGCAAGACGAGCTGTCGTTCTGGTGGTTCCTTGCGATGATGGTAGGGTCACTGGCAGCGGTAGGGGTGGGCCTTCTTTACCGGGGAGATTCGTTCAAGGGCGCGGACGAGTTCGACAGTCTCACCTCGAAGGAGTCCTCGTACTACTTCAACAACGTGCTCATGCTCGTCGCGGCGGTCGTGATCGCGGCGCTCACGCTTTCTCCCGCGTTGGGCGGTAAGACCTACGGACCGGCTACGTACGACGCGATAGCCCGTCCGGTAGGTATTCTGTACTGTTTCATCATGGCGGTCTGTCCGCTGCTCGCGTGGCGAAAGACTGACCCGAACGTCTTTTTTGAGAAGATCAAGTGGCCGCTCGTCTCGACAGCGGTGATCTCAGCCGCGCTCATCTACCTGTGGTGGACCGTGATGTGGCCGCACTACTTGTTCACCAAGCCTTACGCCGATCCGTTGACATCGCTTGCGGCGTGGGAGGCGATCATCGGCCTCATAGTTGGCGCGCTCGCCGTAAGTGTTGCGGTGTGGCTCTTCATCGAGGGTGGCCGCAGGCGAGCCGCCGCGAAGGGCGAAAGTTTTGGCGCGGCGCTCTGGGCGATCGTAACCAAGGCCCGCACCCAATCAGGTGGCTACCTCGCTCACCTCGGCGTTGGAATCATTCTGATCGGCCTTGTGGGCTCTTCTATGTTCGTGAAGGATATGAAGATCTCGATTCCCGATGAACCTGGCGCAAGTTTCGAGGTCGGAGGGTACGACTTTGTGTATCAGGGTGTCGCGACCGAGACGCTGGCCAACGAAGACACTCGCACCCAGCTCACATTCGCGGTCTCACGCGATGGTGAGTCGCGCGGAGTTGCCACACCGGGGCAGAGGCGTTACGCCCAGCAGGAACAGACGCGGTTCCACGTCAGCGTCATCGTCGAGCCGCTGCGTGACATCTTCGTTGTGTACGAAGGTTTCGACGAAGCGGGCAACATCCAGTTGAATGTGAAGATCAATCCGCTCATTAGCTGGGTGTGGTTCGGCTTCGGGCTGCTGAGCGTTGGCACCGTGCTCGCAATGTGGCCGAAGCGCCGCCTTGAGGCTGCCTGACGGCGGCGCTGATGACCGCCGCCGCATCAGTCGAAACCCTCGCCGTGGAGGTCCGGGATCTCTCCCGGACCTTTGGCGCGCGCAAGGCTCTCGACAAAGTGTCGTTCGATCTGCCTACGGGCTCGTTCCTCTCGATCTTCGGACCCAACGGCGCGGGTAAGACCACGCTCGTCAAGGTGCTCACTACCCTTACGGCGCCATCTGCCGGCTCGGCGCGGGTCTGCGGGCTTGACGTGGTTGCCGACGCCGTCCAGCTGCGCGAGCGCATTGGGCTCATCAGCCATAACCCGCTCCTCTACCCGGATCTCTCGGCCGAGGAGAACTTGCGGTTCTTCGCTGACATGTACGGGATCGATGATCCGGCCGACCGCGTGCGCGAGCTGCTCGTGGCCGTCGAGCTCGATCACCGCCGCCTCGATCTCGTCCGTACCTTTTCGCGCGGTATGTTGCAGCGGCTCTCGATAGCGCGCTCGCTGCTGCACGCGCCGGATGTCCTGTTCCTCGACGAGCCGTACTCGGGCCTCGATCCGCATGCGGTTGAGATATTCGATTCCCTCATCGCCCAGATTCGTGCGGATCACACATTCGTCATGATCAGTCACGACCTTGCGAAGGGACTCGAGCTGTGCACGCACGCGCTCATCCTCGCGCGAGGCGCATTGGTCCTCTCGGCGGCAAGGAGCGAGATCGACGACGAGGTTTTTGCGATGACGTACCGTACCACTGTGGGGACGGGGGTGGCGTGACGTGGCCGAGCCAGCTGTGATATCTGCGCGCACGTCTGTGAGGACTATGCCATCGGGCGCGGCGCTCTCTTGGCGGCAGTACCGCGCGATACTTCGCAAAGACATTGTCATGGAGTTGCGCACCAAAGAGATGGTGACCTCCATGGGTATCTACGCGTTGCTCACGATGGTCATCTATCAGGTCGCCCTGTCTCAGGCGGGTACCGCGTTTGATCCACGTGACATAGCCGCTGGGTTGTTGTGGCTCGCCTTCGTATTTACGAGCATGCTCGGTTTGAACCGTTCGCTCGTCCACGAAAAGGACCAGGGATGCCTGGAAGCGTTGCTGCTATCGCCGGTTGACCGTCCAATTGTCTTCTTCGCCAAGGCGAGCGGAAACGTTATATTCCTGCTTATCGTCCAGTTCCTGACGATTCCGGTGTTCGCGTTTTTGTTCCTGCAAGACAGCGCGTACGGGGGAGATCTGTGGATGATACCTTTGGCGCTGTTTGGCGGAGCGATCGGGATCGCGGGCGTGGGCACGCTCCTCGCTACTATGTCGGTAAACACTAAAGGCAAGGACTTCGTGCTTGCGGTACTCTTCGTTCCGCTCATGTACCCATTGCTGCTCGCGTGCGTGTCGGCCACAAGCGCCGCGGTGCTCGGAGGCGACGGACACGTCCAGCAGTTCTGGGCCGGCATGGCGCTAATCGTCGCATACGATGCCATCATGATCGGGGTTGCGTTCGCGCTCTACGAGTTTGTGTTGGGCGCGTGATGCGCCCGGACCTGTCCGCGCACCGCCGCTGAGGAGGCGAAAGGTGAGACAACTCAGAGTCGCTCTCGTGCTGTTGCTGGTAGGAGGGCTACTGACGACCGTTGCGTTCGTAATGGCGTTTACCACCGCCGAGATGCAGCGGTTTGGCACGGTCACGCTTGATGAGCCGGTCGACACCGCCTTTCCACTTCGAGAGGTCAACGATAGAGGCTTCGTATACGAGCGGCCGTGGTTCAGCCAGAAGATATTCTACTTTCATGTGCCGGTAGCCCAGGCGTCGTTCCTCGTGTTTGGCGTGGCTGCGTTTTACTCGATCCGTTTTCTCGCCAAGCGCCGCAAGGCCGACGATACCAAGGCGCTGATCGCCATGGAGGCCGCGATCATCTTTGTCATGCTCACCATGATCACTGGCATATTGTGGACGAGAGCGGCGTGGGGCGTGTGGTGGGAGTGGGAGCCTCGGCTGACCACGTACTTCATCATGACGCTCATGATGATCGGCTACTTTGTCTTACGAAACTCAATAGAAGACGAGGAGCGCCGAGCGGTGTACGCGGCGGCTTTCGGTATTATCGCCTTCGTAAACGCGCCGATATCGTTCTTCATCACACGGCTCGTCCCGTCGAGCCATCCGGCTGGTGTGTTCCAATCCGACTTCGCGACGTCTAATCTCATCCCGTTCCTCATCGCTCTGGCCGGGATGTTGATGCTCGGCTATGCGATCTACGCGATCCGGATGAACGAAGTCAGGCTCGAGGAGCGCGTGGAAGTTCTGAAGAACTCGCTTGAACAGTAGAGTGCTACCGCGAAGGAGGGCGTAACGATGGACCCGATGAATCTTGAGTTGTACCGGTTGGTGCTCGCGGACGCGCCGTTCGTCATCGGCGCGTACGCTATCCTATGGATGGCGCTCGTTGCTTACGTAAGCATGGTGTTCATGCGCCTCATGCGCCTCGAGAAAGAGGTCACCGTGCTGGAGGAGTCGCTTGAGCGGCGCTCTGACGGATAGCCGATCGCTTCTGGGAACGTCGTGGTAGCCGGATATCGCGGACATGGGGCTCGGAGTTGAGAGAGGAGGTGCGTGATGGAGCAAGCGGCTCTCGTGTGCTTTTGGTTCGCGATGTCGCTTTACCTGGTTGCGATGGTGTTGTACGTGTACCACTTCGTCGCGAAGCGCGCGCTCTTCTCGTGGTACGCCACTTTCGCGACGGGATCAGGCTTCATCGCGCATACCGCCGCGATCGCGCTCCATGGAGTAGCAAACAACCAGATCCCAATCGTCGGCGCGTTTAACTCGCTCTCGCTAGCCGCATGGGTGCTCGTGCTCATCTACTTCATCGTCGAGCACATCGTGAAGCTCAAACTCTACGGAGCGGTGTTGCTTCCACTCGCCTTCGTCTCGATGGCGATGGCCCAGATCTCCCTGGGCGATGGCGAAGGGATCGCGCTTAGCAAGGATGCGGTCGAGCAGCTTGACAGCTGGCGAGTCGCGATGCACGTCGCACTCATCATGGTCGCGAACGCGGGGTTTGCCGTTGCGGCCGCGGCCTCCGCGCTTAATCTCGTCGTCGGGGGGCAACTCAAGCGGCTCAAGTCGACCTCACTGATACGACGCCTTCCCTCACTCACCCAAACACAAGTCCTGGCGCGGCGGGCTATCATGCTCGCGTTTCCTGTATACACCGCAGGCATTTTGCTTGGCATCATTAGGGCGATCGAGTTTGGCCTCGAGTATTGGTGGTTCGACCCGCGCGTGATGCTTTCGGGAGTGGTGTGGGCGATCTTCGGTTCTTACCTGATGCTGCACTACCGCCGCCGCGCTTCGGGGCGTACGCTTGCCTGGCTGGCTCTAGCGGGTCTCGTGGTGGTTATTGTCCTCGCGGTGCTCGCCCGGACGCTTCCCGCTGGTTTCCACATCTTCGGGTTGTGACAAGCTGATGGTGTCCGCCCGCCGCTTCGCCGTTGTTGTGAAGCGGGCGAGTGTTTTCTCATAGGGCCGGGAGGGTTGGACGGTGTTTCGCGGCGCGCATGTGATCGTGACGGGGGGTTCGAGCGGGATCGGTCTCGCGTGCGCCAAGGCGCTCGCGGATCGCGGCGCGCACATCGCACTCGTGGCGCGCGACGCGGGCCGACTCGAGATCGCGCGAGGGAGCGTCGCCGAGCGCTGCGCGGACTCTTCGCAGGTGGTCGTCACCCGCAGCGCCGACCTGTCGTCGTGGGAGGCCACCCAAGAAGCGTTCAACACCCTGTCCGAGGAGGGCTTCACTCCGCGCATCCTCATCAACTCAGCAGGCGTCATCATCCCCGGGGAGTTCTCGGCGATGTCGCTCGCGGACTTCGAGGCGAACATGACCGCGGGATTTTGGAGCGTGGTGCACGCGTGCAAGGCGGCTGTCCCGCGGATGATGGCTGCGAGCGCAGGTCACATCGTCAATGTCTCGTCGGTCGCGGGTTTCCTCGGCATCTACGGGTACACGGGGTACGCGGCGGCGAAGTACGCGACACTCGGCTTCACTGAGGCGCTCAGGTTCGAGCTCAAGCCGCATGGCATCACGGTCTCCGTGGTCTTGCCGCCCGATACGGACACACCGGGGCTCGTGTACGAGAAGACGCTCCGGCCGACAGAGACCGAGGCCATCGCGGCTGCGATCAAGCCGATTGCAGCGGAACGCGTGGCGGCAGCGGTGATCCGTGGCATCGAACGCAAGCGCTTCCATATCATCCCTGACGCGACCAGCCGTTTCTACTTTCGCTTCAAGGGACTGTTGCCGGAGGTATTCTTCCACATCGTTGATGCCGACATAGCGAAAGCGCGACGCATGCGCTGATGGAGCGGCGTTTCGCCGCTCCTCGCGAAGAGAAGCGAGATTGCTGTTTGGACGGCGGGGATGGTACAGTATATGTGTTCAGGCGACGTGCAGAAGGTGCGTGACTACTGTGTCATGTGTGTTGACACCGCCCTCGCCGGGCCTGCTTGCCTGAACAACACGCACCGCTCCGGCGAGGGCGTATCCATGTCCATACTTGCGAGGCGAGCCTGACGCCATGCACTTGACGCTTGTCGGTCTGAGCCACAAGACAGCCCCGGTAGAGATCCGGGAAAAGCTCACCTTTCCCGCGCACCGGCAGGAAGAGGCCCTCGCTCGCATCACCGGATCGGCGCACATCGCCGAGGCGGTCATTCTCTCGACGTGCAACCGGACTGAGATCTACGCCGTGACCGCGGCTGGTGTGGACGGTGCCGGAGCCATCATCGATTTCCTCGCTGACTACCACGACCTCGATCGGCACGAGCTCGTGCGCTACCTCTACATCTCTGAGGGAGAGGCGGTCATTCGCCACCTCTTCAGGGTGGTGGCTTCGCTCGACTCGATGGTTCTCGGTGAGGCGCAGATACTCGGACAGGTCAAAGAGGCCTATGAGCACGCGTTCACCAGCGAAGCGGCGGGGCGCATCTTCAACAAACTGTTTCGCCAAAGCTTCGAGTTGGGCAAACGAGTCCGTACTGAGACCGAGATCGGGGAGAACGCGGTTTCGATCAGCTACGCCGCCGTTGAGTTGGCACGGCAGGTTTTCGACACGCTGGATGGCCGCACCGTGCTGATTCTCGGCGCGGGCAAGATGAGTGAGCTTACCGCCAAGCACCTCGTGAGCAACGGCGTGAGGAAGGTCTTTGTGGCCAACCGCACCTACGAGCGCGCTGAAGAGCTTGCGCGCAAGTTCAGTGGCGTACCCATCCGCTACGAAGAGCTTTATGAATGTATGCGCGAGGCGGATATTGTGATCTCTTCGACCGCCGCCACGGACTACGTCGTCACCAAAGATCAGGTTGCTGGCGCGATGCGTGGCCGCCGTGGGAATCCGCTCTTTCTCATCGACATTGCGGTGCCGCGTGATATCGCACCCGACGTCAACGACCTTTCCGACGTCTTCCTCTACGACATCGACGACTTGAACGGTGTCGTAGAGTCCAACCTCGAGGAGCGGATGCGTGAGGCGCGAAAGGCCGAACACATCATCGACGAGGAGATGGTGTTGTTTGAGCGGTGGCTCGAGTCCATGGAGGTCGTACCCACAGTGGCCGCGATCCGTGCCAAGGCCGAGCAGATCCGCCTCGTCGAAATGGACAAAGCGTTCAAGCGTCTTGGGGGCCTTTCGGAGCGCGAACTCCAGACTGTCGAGGCGCTCACCGCGTCCATTGTGAACAAGATGCTGCACGGACCTACCGCTCGGCTCAAGAACATAGCCGCCAAGAAGGATGGCTACACCTACGTTGAGGCCGCACGTTTCCTGTATGGACTCGACTCGAACCCCGAGGGCCTCAACCCGCACACCGGGATCTTCAGGACACTGCTCGGAAGGGCCGAGAAGGCCGCCGAGCGTGCCGCTGAGAAGGCCGCGCAGAAGGAGATGGGAGATACGATTGGCTGCTAGCCGCGACCGCCTCGTGATCGGAACCCGGGGGAGCAAGCTCGCTTTGTGGCAATCAAACTACATCAAGGGCCGCATCGAGGAAGCCACGGGGGCCACTGTCGAGCTGAAGATCATCAAGACGACTGGTGACAAGATCCTTGACGTGCCGCTCGCGAAAGTGGGCGGCAAGGGCCTTTTCACCAAGGAACTCGAGGTGGAACTACTCGCGGGCACCGTCGATCTGTGCGTCCACTCGATGAAAGACGTACCCACCGAGCTTCCCGAAGGCTGCGTCATCGCCGCCACACCTGAGCGTGTTGACCCGCGTGACGTCATCGTGAGCGGGCCGGGCGGCTATAATCTTGAGACGCTGCCGCACGGCGCGCGGCTCGGCACGTCGAGTTTGCGTCGCAGAAGTCAGACCGTCGCGCTCCGTCCCGACCTTGAGATCGTCGATGTGCGCGGCAACCTTGACACGCGCATGCGCAAAGCCGAAGAGGGCGAGGTCCACGCGGTGATTCTCGCATCGGCAGGCATTACGCGCATGGGCTGGGCGGATAGGATCTCCCACTACATCTCCCCGCAGCAGATGGTTCCGGCGGTGGGACAGGGCGCTATCGCCGTGGAGATCCGTGAAGACGACTCATTCATGACCGAAGTCTGTCACGCTCTCAATCACCCCGAGACCTTCACGTGTATCACCGCCGAGCGCGTGGTGATGCGCACGCTCGAGGGCGGGTGTCAGGTGCCCATCGGTGCATACGCGCGCTTTGAAGGGGATGAACTTGTCATGGACGGCCTCGTCGGCTCGGTCGACGGCGCGAGAATCGTCCGCGAACGTGTCTGTGGTGCAGTAGACGATCCGGTGGGTCTCGGACACGCGATGGTCGCACGTCTGCGGGAGCTCGGCGCCGGGTCGATCCTCGCCGAGATTCGCGCAGCTGACGATGTTGATGGCCTGCTCAAGACCTGAGGAGCGGTTAGCGTGAGTGACAGCCGACCCACACGCGGAGCGTCGTCGGCGCGCGAGGGCTTGCCGCTTGCCGGTCGAACGGTAGTCGTCACTCGCGCACGTCACCAGGTTCGTGAACTCGCATCAGCGCTCGAGGAACGTGGTGCCGAGGTCCTCGAGTTTCCGGTGATCAAGACGCTCGACCCTGAAGACTGGGCGCCTGCCGACGAGGCTATCGTCAACCTGACCGTCTACGACTGGGTGGTCTTCACCTCCGCAAACGCGGTCCACCGGTTCTTTGAGCGCCTTGCGCTCTACGATCGTGACGCCCGAGCGCTCGCCGGCATCCGGGTCGCGGCGGTGGGACGCGCGACCGCCGACCATCTGCGGGGTCGCGGCATACGTGCCGACTACGTTCCGGGCGACTTTCGCGCGGAAGGGCTGATCGAGGGATTCTTCGACCGTGGCGTGGGCAAGAACTCGCGTGTGCTCATCCCGCGCGCTCTTGAGGCACGTGAAGTGCTACCTGAGACACTGCGAGAGCGGGGTGCGCGCGTCGACGTCGTGCCGGTGTACCGCACCGTCACGGGCGAAGGGAACCCCGCCACCCTGGAGCGCATGGCCGACGGAGGGATCGACGTCGTGACGTTCACCTCGCCCTCGACATTCCGCGGTTTCCTGACGTTGATCGAGGGCACTGCGGCGCGTGATGTTCTTACGGCGGCGGCGCTCGCGTCAATCGGTCCTGTCACTTCGGATGCCGTACGTGAACTTGGCAGCGAGGTCGATATCGAGGCCGATCCTTACACGGTCGCCGGACTCGTCGATGCGATCTGCCGGTATTTCTCGGCAGGCGCGTGTGCGGGAACCGGCGGCGATACAGGCATGTCCGACGGTGGGGCGGAACGTTGACAACGCGCGTGCGCGCGGGGATACTCGTGCCTGCTCCGGAGGCCGTGAGGCGCGGAGTCATCCGTGGGGATGTAGCTCAGCTGGGAGAGCGCTGCGTTCGCAACGCAGAGGTCGGCGGTTCGAGCCCGCTCATCTCCACCAACTACGGTCTGGCCGGGGCGGTTCGCGCGATATCGTGCGGGTCGCCCCGTTGCGTACGTACGGTAGACCCCGCGGCCAGCGTCCGCAGGGTTATGTGAGGGCGAAGCTGAAGGAGGCTACACTTCGATGATCGGGGCTCAGTCGGATTTCGCGGTGCGGTTCCAGGAGTTTGTGTTCTACGCGGGGCCGATCGTGCAGATGCTGTACTGGATTGTCGTCGCGGGCGCTGCACTCTACGCGGTGTTGCTGCTGCGACGCCACATGAGCGCGCACTTTGCGGGGGGCAAGGAGCTTCCCGGAGCATCCCGGTCACCCGCACCAGAAACGGCTCCGGTGTCCGTCGACGAGTTTGTCGAATAGCGGCCACCCGGGCACCTGGAACCTGGCACCCGGCCACCTGGCTACCTACCTCAGAGGAGGCAGTCTCCATGGAGTTTCCCGCATACCGCCCCCGCCGGCTACGCTCACGTGAGGCATTGCGCTCAATGGTGCGCGAGAACACGCTTGAGCCCAGCGACCTCATCTACCCGCTGTTCATCAAGCCTGGCACTGGGTTGCGTGACGAGGTCACTTCGATGCCAGGCGTCTACCAGCTCACCATCGACCAGCTCCCCGCGGAGATCGATGAGCTCAAAGGGCTCGGGATCCCGGCCGTCATCCTATTCGGCCTGCCGGAGACCAAAGACGAGGCGGGCAGCGGAGCGTACGCCGCAGATGGCATCGTTCAGCGGGCGATTCGCGCGATCAAGGCTCACGATCCCGAGTACTACGTGATCACCGACGTCTGCATGTGCGAGTACACCAGCCACGGGCACTGCGGCGCGCTCGACGAACATGGATGCGTGATCAACGACGTCACCCTCGAGATGCTGGCGAGCACGGCGCTCAGTCACGCCGAGGCAGGCGCTGACATGGTCGCCCCGAGCGACATGATGGACGGGCGGGTGGCCGCTATCCGTACCGCGCTCGACACCGAGGGCTATGCGAACATCCCCATCATGAGCTACTCGGCCAAGTACGCCTCGGCATATTACGGCCCGTTCCGTGACGCGGCGGATTCGGTTCCCACCTTTGGTGATCGTCGCGCCTACCAGATGGATCCCGCCAACTCCGACGAAGCGATTCGCGAAGTTGCGCTCGACATAGGCGAGGGTGCGGACATCGTGATGGTCAAGCCGGCGCTTGCCTACATGGACATCATTCGCCGAGTGAAAGATGAGTTTGGCTATCCGACCGCCGCCTACAACGTGAGTGGCGAGTACGCGATGGTGAAGGCCGCTGCGCGAAACGGCTGGATCGATGAGCGTCGCGTGGTGCTTGAGACACTGCTTGGCTTCAAGCGCGCCGGCGCGGATATGGTACTCACGTACCACGCGAAGGACGCGGCGAGGTGGCTTGCCGAGACCTAAGCGTGGCCTCAGGATCCGGGTCGAGCCCGCACGATCGTGACCGGTCCGATTGGCCCTATTATTGCGAAGTGGTGTGCGCGTCGCGTCCAATCGAAGGGAACCGCCGAGTATGGCCGACAATGTAGGGAACGCGGATGCTCGTCCAGACCTCGATCTCGAAGAGGGCTTCGGGTCTGCGGGCGAAGGCACGCTTACCGAGCAGGAGATCGCTGACGCCGAGGCGCCATGCGGCGGCGTGGGAATCGGCATTCCGATGGGGGCTGGTCATCCCGGCGGCGTGCCGGTCGATCCAGTTGGAGGCCATCCGGGTTCCCACCCTGGCGGACGCCAGCGTCACGGCGGCGCGCGGAGTGTTGGCTTCCGGCCCGGAGGCGGCCCGCAGGCGATCGCGTATCACGAACGGACGGGCATCAAGGCACCCCGAATCATCGCGTGGGAGATCACGCGCTCGTGCAACCTGAGCTGTGTTCACTGCCGAGCCGCCGCCGAGTTTGGCCACTACCCCGGTGAGCTTTCGCTCGAGCAGATCAAGAGCGTTATCGACAACATCGTCACGATCTCAAACCCGATCATCATCCTCACTGGCGGGGAACCGCTCATGAGGCCCGACATCTGGGAGATTGTCGACTACTGTCACGAGATGGGCGCCATGCCCGTCATCGGAACCAACGCCACCATGATCACCGACGAGATCGCGGCCAAGATGGCAGCACATCGCATCCCGCGCATCTCGGTCTCGATCGATTTTCCCACAGCCGAGGGGCACGACACGTTTCGCGGGCAGGCGGGGTGCTTCGACCAGTCGGTCGAGGGCATCAGGATCGCGAAACGTCACGGGGTGGGCGTTCAGGTCAACACGACGGTCACCAAGCTCAACGCCGACAAGATCGAAGAGATCCACGACCTCGCGGAGTCGCTCGATGTCGACGCGTTCCACATCTTCATGCTCGTTCCGACGGGTCGCGGGTCCGAGCTGCTCGAACAAGAGCTTCCTCCCGATGAGTACGAGCGCGTTCTCACGTGGGCGTATCATCGGCAAAAGACGAGTCCGCTACACTTCAAGCCCACCGACTCCCCACACTACTACCGCATCATCCGTCAGCTCGCGAAGGCCGAAGGCAAGAAGGTCACGCGCGAGGAGTATGGCCTCGACGCGATGACGCGCGGGTGCCTCGGCGGTATCACGTTTTGCTTCATCAGTCACGTGGGCGACATCCAGCCGTGCGGGTACTTCGATATGCAGCTGGGCAACGTGAAAGAGAAGCCGTTTTCCGAGATATGGACGGAAAGCAAGGTCTTCAACGACCTTCGTGACTACTCATTGCTCAAAGGCAAGTGTGGCGCGTGCGAGTACAAGGCGGTGTGCGGCGGGTGCCGTGCGCGAGCGCTCGAGCTCACGGGAGACTACCTTGCGGCTGAGCCGTACTGCGTATACGAACCGCCCGGCTGGACCGGGGAGTGCGAACAGGCGTAGGGAGTCTGGATGGGTGCGTTCGAGCGGTCGGCGACAGCGGCGTCTAGAGGGCTACTGGTTCTTGTTCTCCTCGTAGCGCTCACACCCGCCGCTGGCGCGTATGGTGCTGATGCGCGCGCTGGGTCGCGCGAGCCAGGCACCGAAGCGAAGGGACAGCATCCGCGGGAAGGACGAGAGTCCGAGGGTGTCAGAGCCGACGAGTATGTTGAGGGAGAAGTGCTCGTCCGCTTCAGGAGGGGGGTCAGCTCGGCGGTTCGTGGGCGGGCGCACTCCGTTGCGGGCGGCGCGCGGATCCGTTCGTTAGCGGCTGCGCGTGACTTGGAGCTCGTGAGGCTTCCGCCGGGCATGAGTGTGTCCAAGGCGGTTGTCGCGTACGGCACGCAACTTTCGGTAGAGTACGCCCAGCCAAACTACCGGAAGCGTAAGGCGGGAACGTACCCGGACGATCCGCGTTTCTCCCAGTTGTGGGGGTTGCGTAACACCGGGCAGACGGGGGGTGCTGCAGGCGCGGACATCGACGCTGCCGGTGCGTGGGATATCACGGCCGGGTCGAGCGCCGTTGTCGTCGCCGTCCTCGATACCGGGATCGACTACAACCATCCGGATTTGGCCGGGAACATGTGGGTGAATCCCGGGGAGATCGCCGGTAACGGTCTGGACGATGATCGTAATGGCTACGTCGACGACGTCCACGGCGTGAACACCATCAATGCTACGGGCGATCCTTTCGACGACGACCCCGGGGGCCACGGCACGCACTGCGCGGGAACGGTTGGGGCGGTTGGCGGGAACGGGCTCGGCGTGACGGGAGTGAATTGGGACGTCTCGCTCATGGCGGTGAAGATGCTCGATTCATCTGGCGCGGGTACGACGGCGTCAGCGGTAGAGGCGTTTCACTACGCGGCCGCGAACGGCGCGGCCGTCATCTCGAACTCGTGGGGAGGCGGCTACCCGTTCGACCGGGCCGAGTACGATGCGATAGCCGCCATCGACGCACTGTTTGTATTCGCGGCGGGCAACGCCGGCACGAATAACGATGGCGCGGCACCGTTCTACCCAGCGTCGTATGACCTGCCCAACATCATCTCGGTTGGCGCATCGGACCACAACGACGCGCGTGCAAGCTTCTCAAACTATGGAGCGGCGTCCGTCGATGTGTTCGCGCCTGGTGTCGATATCCTGAGCACGGTGCCAGGCTCGCCCGTCACGCTGGCGCCGGACATCGCTCAGACGCTGTATGCGACCGGGTTCGACACAGCGGCAGGTTGGAGCTTCACGGGACCAGGGATGTTTGTGAATGCGCCGTGGGCGCTCAGCACGGTGGCATACACTTCGGCGCCGTCGAGCATCGCCCACTTGGGATACCGGAATAGCGAGGCCGCATTCGCCGACTCTCCGCCCGTGGACTGCTCCACGGCGCCCGCGGTTTTCCTGAACGCTCGGGTGCGCTACGACATCGAGCATGAGTGGGATTGGCTCAGCGCGTGGGTGTGGAACGGCTCGGCGTGGCACCTGGTGGACATGAAGAGCGGCTCTTCGGGCGGAGTGTTTCAGGATTGGTGGATAGACATCACGCCGTGGGCGGCGGGCAGGAGCGGCGTTGTCGTGTCGTTCTATCTGTCTGCCGACGAGTCGATCGACTCCACCTCGGGCTACGAGGGAGTCTATGTCGATGACGTCAGGGTTGTGGTACCGGCCGAGACGGGCGGGTCTCTCTCGGAGCGCGATCACACTAATGCATACAAGACGATGAGCGGCACCTCGATGGCGGCGCCGCACGTCGCGGGGATCGCCGCGCTCCTGCTCTCAGTCGATCCGGCCGCGGACGCCGTCAGGCTTAAAGACACCATCCTTGACTCGGCTGAACCTCGCCCATCTCTTGCGGGCTTGTGCGTCATGGGAGCGCGGGCCGATGCGCGCTCGGCGCTGGCGGCTGTCGTTGGCGAAGGGCCGCCGGTCACGGTCGTGTCGGGCGTGCCTGATGGATGGAGCAACCAGATAGCGACGGTCACCCTTGCGGTTCCCGATGCCTGGCCTGGGGTCACCACGTACCGCCGCTGGTACCGCACGGACACGCTCCCGACCCCGTTCATGGGAGTCACGCCACCGGTTCAGCGCGTGTTCTTTGTGAGTGCGGAGTGGAGGCTCGACTTCTACTCGCAAGACGCGTTTGGCCGCACGGAAGCTGAGCGCGGTGTCACGGTGCGTATCGACCGGACGACGCCGGGCACGGCGACATCGGCCAACGGGAAGACCTTCGAGGGACGGGCGAGTATCTTGCTGGTTCGAAACGACCAGCATTCAGGTATCGCCACGACGCACTGGAAGCTCGACGGGGGCCCATGGCAGATAGCCGGCCCCGCCGATCCGGTCGTCATCGAGGCGACTGGGAAGGGCGCACATATCCTCCAGTACTACTCGACGGATAACGCTGGCAACGTCGAGCCTGGGAGAGGCGCCACTTTCACGATCACCACGGCTTTCGATGAGATCGCCGGCGACGACAGGGTGGGCACCGCGGTCGCCGCTTCGTTGTCAGCGTTCCCAGATGGCGCCGAAACGGTTGTGATAGCGACTGCGCTAAACTGGCCCGACGCCCTCGGCGGGACCGCGCTCGCTGGCGCTCTCGGGGGACCGGTCTTGCTCGTGAACACGTCGTCGCTTCCGGCGGCGACCGCATCCGAGATCACCCGGCTAGGCGCGAAGAAGGCGGTGATCGTGGGAGGTACCGCGGCCGTGGGCGATGAGGTGGCCGAATCGCTGCGCGCCGTGCTCGGTCCAAACGGCGCCGTTGAGCGAGTGGCGGGCGACGATCGCTACGAGACCGCTGACGAGGTCGCGTCGCGTGTCATTGCCGCTGCGAACGCCTCTGGAGGCTGGGACGGTACGATCCTCGTCGCGACCGGCGCCAACTTTCCCGACGCGCTTTCGGCGGCACCTCTCGCGGCCGCTAACGCGTGGCCGATCGTGCTCGCGCATCCCGCGCACGGCCTGCTGCCCACGACCCGAAGTGTGATGGCAGGCGTCGATCGTGCGTTCGTGCTCGGAGGGACAGGAGCCGTAAGCGCCGTCACCGAGTCGGGTTTGCGTGACCTGCTCGGAGCCGGGGGGACCGTTAAGCGCCTCGGTGGCGGGGACCGGTGGGACACAGCCGTGAAGGTGGCCGAGTGGGCCGTCGCCAACGAGTCGTTCACGTGGGACGGTGTCGCGCTCACCAACGGCCACAACTTCCCCGACGCGCTTGCTGGCGGTGTTTTGCAGGGTGAGCGTCGCAGCGTGATGTTGCTGACCGCGCCCGCCACGTTGAGTCCCCCTACAGCCGCCGCCATCGGAAACTACAAGGCCGCGATAGGGCGAGCGACGTTCCTGGGCGGGACGAGCGCTATCTCTGACGGGGTGCGCGCCACTGTGCGCACGTTGTTGGAGTAGGCCGCCGCGAATGCGCGCCGACCGTGTAGAATACGAAAACGTGCGTCACCGCGTGAGCGCGGCGGCGCGACAGGTTTCCACACTCCTAAGGAGCGACGTTACCCATGCGTGACATCACCAACTCCCATCACATGTTCGCGGCGGCCTGCGCGTTGATCCCCGGTGGCGTCAACTCGCCGGTGCGCGCGTACAAGAGCGTGGGCATCGAGCCGCGCTTCGTCGCCAAGGCGAAGGGATCGCGTATCTGGGACATCGAGGGCCGCGAGTACGTTGATTTCGTGGCGTCGTGGGGACCGATGATCCTCGGACACGCGCCCGAGACGGTCCTTGACGCGGTCCGCAACCAGTTGGAGCTTGGCACGAGCTATGGGGCGCCCACCTGTGCCGAGGTTGCCCTGGCCGAGAAGATCGCCGCCGTCGTGCCCAGTATCGAGGAGGTCCGCATGGTCTCCTCGGGCACCGAGGCGACCATGAGCGCGATTCGTCTCGCCCGCGGTTATACCGGGCGAGAGAAGTTCATCAAGTTCGACGGCAACTATCACGGTCACTCAGACTCACTGCTCGTGGCCGCAGGCTCTGGACTGCTCACACTCTCCATCCCCGGCACGCCGGGTGTGACTGAGGGCGCGGCGAAAGACACGGTGGTGGTGCCCTACAACGACCTTGATGCGGTACGTGAGGCGCTGGAAGCCAACTCCGGCGAGGTCGCGGCGATCATCGTCGAGCCGATCGCTGGCAACATGGGCGTCGTGCCGCCGCGTGCCGGCTTCCTCGAAGGGCTGCGTGCGCTCTGCGACGCGCACGGCACGGTACTCATTTTCGACGAGGTGATCACCGGCTTTCGGGTGGCGCTTGGGGGTGCGCAGGAGCTCTACGGCGTGACGCCCGATCTCACCACCCTCGGCAAGATCATCGGCGGCGGGTTCCCGGTGGGCGCCTTTGGCGGCAGGCGCGAGATCATGGAGCACCTCGCTCCAGTCGGCCCGGTATACCAGGCGGGCACGCTTTCCGGCAACCCGGTGGCGATGGTCGCCGGACTCGCCACCATCGAGGCGCTCTCCGCTCCGGGCGTCTACGAGGAGCTCGACCGCAAGGGTAAGCGTATCGCCGATGGACTCTGCCGAGCGTCGGGCAGCGCGGCGATCCACACCTCGTGCAACCGCGTGGGGTCGATGGCGTGCATGTTCTTCACGCACCTCGAAGTCTCCAACTGGGCAACGGCGTCTACGAGCGACACTGAGCGCTACGCCGCGTACTTCCGGGGCATGCTCGACCGCGGCTTCTGGCTCGCGCCGAGTCAGTTCGAGGCGACATTCGCCTCGCTCGCGCATACCGATGAAGAGCTCGACGCATTCGTCGCGGCCGCAACCGAAGTGCTTGCCGAGATCTAGCGCGCCGCCCTGCAACTCGATATGGAAACGGAGTCTGTGTGATGAAGGCCATCATCCCGGCGGCGGGTCTTGGGACGCGCTTCCTGCCGGTGACCAAGTCGCAACCCAAAGAGATGCTTCCGGTAGTCGACAAGCCGGTCATCCAGTACGTGGTCGAAGAGGCGGTCGCCGCCGGGGCCGGCGAGATCCTTCTCGTCACCGGCCGGGGCAAGCGCGCCATCGAAGATCACTTCGACCGGTCCATCGAGCTTGAGGAGTTGTTGGAGTCGAGTGGGGATACCACGAAACTCCGTCAGGTACGGCTGATCTCCGATCTCGCTGAGGTCTTCTACGTGCGCCAGAAGAAGCCAAAGGGTCTTGGACACGCCGTTGGCTGCGGCGCTCCGTTCACGGCGGACGAACCGTTCTTTGTCATGCTCGGCGACGTGATTGTGCCTGACAACAGCTGTCTGCCGCAGTTGAGCAAGGTCCACGCGCGCTACGGGGGCTCGGTCATCGCGGTCGAGGAGGTCGCGCCGGAGCTTGTCTCGCGCTATGGCGTCATCGCGGGAACCGAGGTGGAGCCCGGCGTCTACAAGCTCACCGACCTTGTCGAGAAGCCGCCCGCCAACGAGGCGCCGAGCAACCTTGCGATCTTTGGCCGATACCTGCTCACGCCACGCTTGATGGAGCTACTGCCGGGAACCAAGCCGGGGCGGGGCGGCGAGATCCAGCTTACCGACGCGATCAGGGAACTCTTACGCGAACAGGAAGTGTTCGCGGTCAAGATGGAGTCGCGCGGGTACGACACTGGCAACGTGCTCTCGTGGCTCGAGGCCAATGTGGCGCTTGCGTTGGAGCGCGAGGAACTCGCCGATCTTCTGCGCGAGCGAGTGAGTGAAATCTGTAAGTGCGGGTAGGAGGTGAGATCGATCTGGTAGGGGCTATTGTCCAAACGATGCGTCCCCGTCAATGGACCAAGAACCTCATCGTGTTCGCGCCCCTGATCTTTTCGGGGCACATCCAGGATGTCGGCGCGATTCTCGCGAGCGTGGTCGCGTTTGGCGTTTTCTGTCTGGCATCCGGCGCTGCCTATCTCCTCAACGACGTGCGTGACGCGCACGCGGACAGCCTTCACGATGTCAAGCGTACCCGCCCTGTGGCGTCCGGAGAGCTTCCGGCCACCGTGGCGGTCGCCTCGGCGATAGTGATCGCGGTGCTTGCCGTCGCGGTCGCGTTCGCGCTGGCGCGGCCGGTTGGCGTGATGACGCTCGGATACCTGGCCCTGCAAAACGCCTACACGTTCGGCCTCAAGCACCAGGTCATCCTCGACGTGATGTCCATCTCGGCCGGATTCATCATCCGTGCCGCAGCTGGTGCGGCGGCGGTAAGCGTCGCCGCTTCTCCCTGGCTCTACATGTGCGCGGCACTTCTCGCGCTGTTTCTCGGCTTTGGCAAGCGTCGTCACGAGCTGCTCATGGCCGAGGACACCGTGGGCAGTCACCGCGCCGTACTCGACGACTACTCGCCGCACCTTCTCGATGTGCTTGTCGCGACGGCGACCTCGGCAACGATCATCGCGTACTCCCTCTACACGTTCTTCTCGCCTACCGCCGCCGAGCACGACTACCTCATGCTCACGATTCCGTTCGTGGTGTATGGGGTGCTTCGCTACGTGTTCCTCATGTACAAGCACAATCTCGGAGGCAGTCCGGAAGAGATACTGCTTACCGATGTCCCGCTCATCATCACCATCCTGGCGTGGCTCGCCACGGCGTCAGTCGTCATCTACCTGACCTGACAGCGAACGACCGGCAACCGACGGACCTGCGCTAGAAGAACCGCTTCGCCAGGCCGAGGACACCTTGCTTCCACGGCACCCGGTGCGAGACTCCGCTTGCGCCCTTAAACTCGTTGAGGTGCGCGACGTACCACTCGTAGTTGCGCACGAGCGCGTCCTTGTTCGAGTAGCGTGGCTGCCAGCCGAGTACATGCTTGGCCTTGTCGATCGAGACGAACGAGTCTTTCGAGGCGGTTTCGTAGACCCACTTGTAGAGTGGCGAGAGGTTGAGCGCCTCGAGCAGACGCAGGGTCCAGATCATCGGCGCGGCAGGAAAGCCGCGGATCTTCTTGCCGTGCCCGGCGTGGTCGAGGACGGCCTGGTAGTCTTCGCGCATCGTGGCGAACTCCTCGGCCCCGATGTTGAAGGTGTCGTTGACAACATCGCGGTCGAGAGTGCAGCACAGGTAGATGGCGCTGCACAGATCCTCGACGTCGAGAAGTTGGTAGCGGTTGTTGCCGTTGCCGATCATAGGGAAGCCGTGGCCGGTATGGGCCCAGTCGTAGAGGAGTGCGAACACGCCGAGGCGCTCCGGGCCGATGAAGCTCTTGGGACGGATGATCGGCACGCACATGCCGCGCTCGCGGAACTCTAGGCAGACCTCCTCCGCGGCGATCTTGGCTTCCCCGTAGGGGCCCACGCCCACGAGCGGGTCGTTTTCGAGCAGCGGGTGGTGGTCGGGGATGCCGTAGACGGCGGTCGAGGAGATCATCACAAAGCGGTCGACGCCTTCCGAATGCGCCGCTTCGAGCAGGATTTTGGTGCCGTCGACGTCGGTTGAGAAGATGTCTTGAGGCGAGTAGAGGGGAAGGGCGGCTGCGGCGTGGACGACTATGTCGACGCCGCGCATCGCCCGCCGCACGACATCCGGATCACGGATATCGCCGGAAATCGCATCAACGCGGTCGGCGCAGTCATCGTAGTTGAACTCGATAAGGTCAAGCGATCGGATGGTGTGATCGCGTTCGAGCAGGTAGCGAATCAGATTGATGCCGAGGAAGCCTGAGCCTCCGGTGATAAGGTAGCGCATCAGCCTCCCAGCGCCTCCCGCAGCACGTTTGCCACGGCGCTCTGTTGCTCGCGCGTGATTCCCGGGAAGCACGGAATCGCGAAGGTCTGCTCGGAAACTCGTTCTGCTACTGGTAGCGAGCCCTCGGCGTACCCGAGGTATGCGAACGCCTCTTGGTGATGGAGCGCGCGAGGGTAGTACGCCGCGCCGCCAATGCCAGCTTGGGTGAGCGCGGCAATGAGCCGGTCCCGCTCGGGGGAGGCCACGATGTAGAGGTGGTACACGCTCTCACCAAAGTCGCGCACGGCCGACAGTGTGAGTGGCAATCCGGCGAGTAGCTCGTCGTAGATAGCCGCCGCGGTGCGGCGCTCGGCGTTCCATCTGTCCAGGTGCGGCAGTTTGATGCGCAGGATCGCGGCCTGCAGCGCGTCGAGTCGCGAGTTCACGCCAACCGCGTCATGGAAGTACTTCACCGTGGTGCCGTGATTTGCCATCTTGCGGCACGCCGCGGCGATCTCACCGTCATCGGTCGTGATGATTCCGCCGTCCCCTGCGCATCCGAGGTTCTTGCTCGGGAAGAACGAAAATGCCGCCACGTCGCCGAGTGATCCGGCGCGCGCGTCGCGATAGGTGGCTCCTATCGCCTGACACGCGTCTTCCACGACTCGGAGTCCGTGCGCCGCGGCGATATCGCGCAGCGGATCCATGTCCGCGCACTGTCCGAAGATGTGCACGGGCATGATCGCCCGGGTGCGCTCGGTGATCGCGGCCTCAATGCGCGTGACGTCGATGTTGTAGGTGTCCGGTTCGATGTCGACAAACACCGGCACAGCGCCCACGTGGGCGATCGCCTCGGCTGTCGCGATGAAGGTGAACGGTGTTGTGATGACCTCGTCGCCAGCCCGAATGTCGAGTGCGTGCATGATGAGGAAGAGCGCATCGGTTCCGTTGCCGCATGCAACGGCGTGCGAGGTGCCACAGTACTCGGCGATCTCGGCTTCGATCCCGATCACGTGCGGTCCGCCGATGAATCCCGCAGTCGACATGACCTCGCTGATCGCGGCGTCGAGCTCTGGCTTGAGTTCGAGGTACTGCGCGCGCAGGTCAAGCAGTGGAATGGCCACGTTAAGAACTCCTTGTCATCGCCGTCACTGGTTTTCGAGTAGCTCGTCGTGAGGCACTTCGCGGATAGCGCGAGCTGGGACACCCATCACGACAGTGCGTGCGGGCACGTCGCGCGTGACCACGGCGCCGGTGGCCACGAAGGCGTCCTCGCCGAGCTCGACGCCTGGCAGGATGTGCGCCCCGCCGCCAACACGCGCTCCGCGCCGTATCGTGCACCCGCGCATGAGCTCGAGGCGTCGCTCGGTCCGGCCCATAAAATTGTCGTTAGTGGTGACAACCATTGGTGCGATGAAGACGTCTTCCTCGATCGTCACGTACGCGGTGATGTACGCGCCGGACTGGATGCGCGTGCGCGCGCCTATCGTCGTGTCGTTCTCGACGGTGACACCGCGTCCCACGACCACCTGATCGCCGATCACGCACCGCTCGCGTACTCCGGCGTTGTCACCCACCACACATCCGTCGCCAAACGTGGAGCCGGCCATAAGCACCGTGTGCGAACCGATGCGGCACCCGGCACCGAGCACCACCCCTGGGAGCTCCCCGCCCTTGGCCGTCGAGCCTGCGGCGAGCGCGGGCCGCTTGCCTACGATAGCGAAGTCAGCGATGACGCACTCTTGGCCGATGTGCGCCCCCTCGCAGATGGTCACGTGGTTGCCTATCACCGACCCGCACTCGATCGTCACACCGGACTCGACCACCACCCATCTGCCAAAGCGCACATCCGCCGAGACGCGAGAGGTAGGACCGATGGCGACACTGGGGGAGCAGGCGTCAGCTGGTTGATATGTGCGCGGGTCAGACATCGGGAGTCTCCGTTCGGGTCATCAGGAGGAGGTGCGTTCGATCGTTACGGGCATACCGCCGCCGGCAATCGAGGTGTCGGCCGCTTCCAGTACGCGTACTACCTCAAGGCCGCTCGCGCCGTCGCTTCTCGGCCGGGAACCGGTCCGGCAGCATTCGAGGAAGTGCGTCATCTCGGCGGCGAGCGGTTCGGACATCTTCACGTACGGCGCGATGATGTCGCCAAAGCGCAGCGTCAGATCCTCGCCGTACGCGAGCGCGCCGGTGGGGGCGACACCCTTGTCGTAGATCCAGATCTTCTCGGTGGCCTCCATGTCGTCGAAGACGAGCATCTTTTTGGTGCCTACGACCGTGAGTCGGCGAACCTTGTGCGGGTCAAGCCAGCTTACGTGGATGTTGGCCATCTTGCCGCTCGGAAAACGCAATGTCGCAAATACCACGTCTTCGATTCCGTCGCGCAGGTACGCCGCTCCTGACGCCGACACGCTTGAGGGCGCCTCGCCGAGCAGGTCGAGCACGACGCTGATGTCGTGGGGCGCGAGCGACCAAAACGAGTTCTCGTCGGCGCGCACCTTGCCCAGGTTCAGGCGCTGGGAGTAGACGTAGAGCACGTCGCCGAGATCACCGGATGCGAGGTAGTCGCGGATCCACTCAATGGCTCCGTGGTAGATCATCAGATGGCCCGCCATGAGCACCCGGTCTCTTGCCGCGGCAAGCTCGACGAGCGCCTCGGCGTCCGCCGAGGAGAGAGTGAGGGGTTTTTCAACGTAGCAGTGGAGACCGGCTTCGAGCACGCGTGTTGCGACCGAGGCGTGCGTTGGCGCTGGCGTCGCGATGACGACCGCCTCAAGGCCACAGGTCGCGAGCATCTCGTCGAGGTCAGCGACACCAAGCACGCCGGGGTGCGCGTCGCGCAGGCGCGAGCGGTGGGCGGGGGAGGCGTCGCACACCGCGCAAAGCTCAGCGTCCGGGAGCCGGTCGAGGTTGCGTACCAGGTTGGGGCCCCAATAGCCGTAGCCTACGACTCCTACGCGAACAGGCCGGGACTCCATGCGGTGCTCCTCCGGGCGGTGTGTGCGGACGGGCGGCGGGCGTGTCCCGTCGCCTTTCAGATTCTAGCGCATAGGTTGGCCGAGCGAAGGGCCTGTTACACTTGGCGCGCACGGTCACGATCCCGCAGTATCGCCCTTTTTCCGGCCAAAGTGGAGGTCTCGCACGGTGCGTATCGTCTCTGTTGTGGGCGCTCGTCCGCAGTTCATTAAGGCCGCACCGGTGTGCCGCGCGCTGCGCGGGGCGGGACACGACGAGATCCTCGTGCACTCCGGCCAGCACTACGACCACGGGATGTCACAGGTCTTCTTCGATGAGCTCGGAATTCCGGCTCCCGACCACAACCTGGAGGTGGGCGGGGGAGGCCATGGCCAGATGACGGGGCGGATGCTCGGGCTGCTTGAGGATCTGCTCATCGAGTTGGCCCCTGAGGCGGTACTCGTGTACGGCGACACCAACACGACGCTCGCCGCCGCTCTCGCCGCCGCCAAACTTTGCATCCCAGTGGCGCATGTCGAGGCGGGACTGCGCTCGTTTAACCGTACGATGCCCGAAGAGATCAACCGGGTGCTCACCGACCACGTCTCGGCGTGGCTCTTCTGTCCCACCGACACCGCCGTTGCAAATCTCGCCGCCGAGGGGATCGTGCACGGTGTGCATCAGGTGGGTGACGTCATGCTCGACACTGCGCGCCACTTCGCCGAGCGCGTAGACGCCGAGAAGGTCGTGGCGTCGTATGGTGTCGCGCCCGGTGAATACTACCTTGCGACGGTACATCGCGCCGCGACAACCGATGACCCTGTCATGTTGGCGGCGGTCGTTGCCGCGCTTGCCGCGCTCGACCGGCCGGTGCTGTGGCCCGTGCATCCGCGCACGCGGCGCGCGCTAGAAGCAAGTGCGAGTGATGTGCTGGCCGAGCCAACGAGAGCGGGCTCTTCGCTTCGCATCTTGGAGCCGCTGTCGTATCTCGACGCCAACGCACTGCTGCGTGGCGCTGCCGCGCTTCTCACGGACTCCGGCGGTATGCAAAAGGAGGCATATTTCCTTGGTGTGCCGTGTGTGACGCTCCGCGAAGAAACCGAGTGGGTCGAGACCGTGAGTGCGGGGTGGAACCGGCTCGCGGGTACGGATCCGGCGCGAATCGCCGCCGGGGTCGCCGAGGCTGTTGCCGCTGGCGTGGCGGCTCGGGACACCGCCGCATCCGAGCGCCCCGCCTTCTACGGCGATGGCAACGCCGCCGAGAAGATCGCTGCCGTGCTCTCCGAGGCGGGGCATGCGGGTGCGCGCGGTTGATTGCTGTGTGGCGTGGGAGGCCGTGTTGCGCACAGCCGTTCATCCAATTGAACCGCCTTTCGTCGCACAATGGTGACCGTACATACGATTTTCGGTTGGGCTTGCTAAAGTCTTCACTATTCAGTACCGAGTATCACAGCCGTTGGGGGACGGTGATTCTCGGCCTGTAAGATGGGCGCCTCGGCCGGGATGAGTCAGTGGCGCAACCCACCCAGACACGCAAGAGCCATGTAGGGGCTTGGCCGTTGCCTGGGGGCAGCGATGGCCGGCGACCGTTGTCTCAAGGGGGGAGCGTTCACCATGTTGTACGCACTCGTCCGGGGTATACAAGTATTCGCCATTCGTACTCGCGTTCACTGTCGAGTGCGCGGCCGTTCGCTCGTGCTCGCTGTCACACTCGCGCTCGCGACAACGGTTCTCGTCGCGCCGATGCCGGCACTTGCGAACAACGCCGGCGGTGCACCCGCGAACTCCGGCCTCACGAGTCCGGTGCTCAGGGTCGAGCCTGTAGCGGGTCATGAGACGTTGAGCCAACTCGCGTGGTCGACTCAGAGCGGGGCCGCTCAATACGAGGTGCAGTGCGCGCTCGACAATCTATTCCGGCCCAACAGACTCACCGGTTCGGTGCGACTCGATGCGGCTACCAGCCGCTACCGCTTCGGTGGCCTCAGGCCGGGCACCACCTACTTCTACCGGGTCCGAGCGGTCGCTCCGGACGGCAGGACCAATGGTCCATGGTCAAACGTCGTCTTTTTCATCGATGGCAAAACACATGACGGCGCTAATCGACCGATCGCGGTTGCCGGTACAGGGTATGAGACGTGGATTCACGTGCCCATCACCCTCGACGCGCGGCTCTCACATGATCCCGACGGCACCATCGCGAAGTACGAGTGGGATCTCGATGGGGACGGTGTGTACGACGTCACCACCATCGAACCCACTGTCGTTCACACGCCGACCAAGCCTGGTAACCGAAAGGTACACCTCCGGGTGACCGACAACTCCGGCCACACCGCCACCGACCGCACCTTCGTGAAGGTGCGCTACGACGCGTTCCCACCCACGGCGGTCATTGTCGGCCCGGTTGAGGCCACTGTGGGAGATCTCGTGTTCTTCGACGGCTCGCTGAGCCGCGACAACGAGGGCTTCATTCAGAGCTACTCGTGGGACTTTGCCGCTGATGGCGAGTACGAGCACACTTCGCTCCTGCCCACGTGTCAGTACACTTTTTTCGTGCCAGGCGAGTGGGTCGTGCGCCTGGACGTGCGCGACGCCAACGGTAATGTGGGCACGGCGTACCATACGATCCTCGTGACGCAGCCTACCGAGTTTCCGCCCGCTGCTCCCACCGGTCTTGTCGCCGCAGACACACCCGACGACGACAACGGGTCCATCACGCTTTCGTGGAACGCCAACGCCGAGACAGATCTGCTCGGCTACCGCATCTACCGCGGGATGAGCGCGGACGGACCGTTCATGCAGGTGGCCGACGCCGTGTCCAACAACTTTGTCGACACGGGGCTCTTCGACGGAGCAACGTACTACTACCACGTGATCGCGTACGACGCTGTTGGTCTCGAGAGCCCGCCGAGTAACACCGTGAGCGCAGTCCCAGTCGATGATCTCGCGCCGACTGCACCCGCTTACATCTTCGCCGAGGACGTCGCCGGTGACGAGAGCGGACAGGTCGTGGTCTCCTGGCTCGCGAGCGTCGCACGCGACCTCGCCGGCTATGTGGTCACCGTGGTCGATCCGCTGGGGACCGTCATCGCGAACGCCGACGTGGGTATCGCGACCAGCCACACCTTCGAGGGGCTCGACAATGGCGTCACCTACATGTTCACCGTACGGGCCTACGATGACGCCGGCAACTTCTCCGCGCTGAGCGACAAAGTGTACGCGGCCCCGGTCGATGACGTCGCGCCCGCCGCGCCTACGGATGTGAGCGTACTTGCCCCTGAGGGTGGCTCAGCGCTCACTATCCGCTGGAGCGGGAGCGATTCGGCAGATGTCGCCGGGCAGCGGCTCTATCGCGACGGAGCGCCGATCGCTGAGTTGGCCGCAGATGTGCGGGATTATGACGACCTCGGCGTCGAAAATGGAGTCGAGTACGCGTACCACGTTGAGGCGTATGACACCTCCGGTAACGTGAGCGAGCCGAGCAATAAAGCGACCGGTAGGCCGCACGACGCGCTCATGCCTGGCGCACCCGAGCTCTCGCCCATCGGCGTTCCCGTCGAGGGTGGCGCGCTTGAGCTGACGTGGCGTCCAAGCGACGTCGGGCAGACCATTGGATTCGCTGTCTACCGCGACGGCGGACTTGTGACAGAGATCAACGATTTGGGACGCGTGTGGCATATCGACACGGGCCTGATCAACGGAACCTCATACGCGTATCACGTGGTTGCATACGGCCCTGAGGGCCGCGTCTCCCAGCCCAGCAATACCGTGAACGGCGTACCGTCAGACACCGTGCCCCCCGCCGTTCCCGTTGGGCTTTCGGCTGCGGACACTCCCGACGACGAGGGCGGGGCTATCGACCTCGCCTGGACGGCTAACACCGATGACACCGCAGGCTACCGCATTTACCGTGACGGGGTGCTCGTTGCCGATGCCGCGGGCGCAGGCGCCACCACCTTTACCGACTCAGGACTCACAAATGGTGCCGCCTACACCTACACGGTGACCGCCTACGACGCCGCAGGCAACGAGAGCGCGCCGAGTGCGTCCGCAAACGCCGTCTCCGCCGACAATCTCGCGCCCGAAGCGCCTGAATTCCTGCACGTGGCCCCGCTCGCCGAGGGAGGCGCGATCGTCCTTACGTGGAGCGGGAGTGTTTCGCCCGACACCGCAGGCTACCGCATTTACCGTGGCGGGGTGCTCGTTGCCGATGCCGCGGGCGCAGGCGCCACCACCTTTACCGACTCAGGGCTCACGAACGGTGTCGCCTACACCTACACGGTGACCGCCTACGACGCCGCAGGCAACGAGAGCGCGCCGAGCGCGCAGGTTACAGGAACTCCGGCAGACACCGTGCCCCCCGCCGCGCCCGTTGGGCTTTCGGCTGCGGACACCCCTGACGACGTGGGCGGTGCGATCGATCTCGCCTGGACGGCTAACACCGATGACACCGCAGGCTACCGCATTTACCGTGACGGAGTGCTTGTTGCCGATGCCGCGGGCGCAGGCGCCACCACCTTCACCGACTCAGGACTCACAAACGGCGTCACCTACACCTACACGGTGACCGCCTACGACGCCGCAGGCAACGAGAGCGCGCCGAGCGCGCCCGTAAACGCCGTCGCATATATCAACTTGGACGTTATCGCGCCAACGGTGCCAGGGAGCTTAAAGGCGTTGCCCGGCAACGCGCAGGTGACGCTGACGTGGGATGCTTCATATGACACATTCGGGGTTACCGGTTACGAAATCTGGATCAAGCGCACAGTGGTTGGCGAGTGGAGGATGGCCGCCGAGGTCGACTCGCTGGCCTACACGCCTCTTGGTCTAGACAACGGCATCACGTACTACTTCAAGATCCGGGCGTTAGATGACGTCGGAAACGTCAGCGGTTTCACGGCTGACGTCGGGGCTACTCCCATTAGGACACCTGCACCGCTAGAGACGGTGCGAATCGAGGATACGGATCCGCGCATCCAGTACTCCGGACCGTGGGCAGCCTTCTTCGATCCCCGCTACTCTGCAGGATCCATCCGCGCACTGAACGCGAATGGCTCTGCGTCACTGACATTCAGTGGTACAGGCGTGTCTGTGAAAGCGTACAGTACTGAGGTGTGGAACCGTGGCATGATGGATGTCTTCTTGAACGGAGCGTTCGTCACCAGGGTCGACCTCTACAGCGCTACGCTGGACTTCACGGTTCCAGTGTTTGAGAGCCAGAACTTACGTGATGGCACCCATACAATCAGGCTGGTTTGGACTGGCGAAAAGAACCCAGCGTCATCGATGACGATAATCGACATCGACCGCTTCGATATCACGACCGGACCCGATGTGATCGCTCCAGTTGTTCCATCCGGTCTTGTTGTCACGGATAAACACAATGACGAGTCGGGAGCGGTTGCCATCACATGGAACGCAAACTCTGAGGCCGATCTTGCAGGATACCGCCTGTATCGCTCGGATTCGATCAACGGACCCTTCATGCTTGTGACAGAGTTCGATAGGGTCACGAGCTATACAGACCCAGGACTGCTTGCTCATCGGGTGTACTACTACCAGCTGTCAGCGGTCGACTTCTCGGGCAACGAGTCCGCACGGTCGGTCACTGCTTCCGGTTCGCCGCGTGACGATGTGCCTCCGGCGGTTCCCACTGGCCTTTCCGTGCTCGACCGGCCGGGCGATGAGGGTGATGCGCTGATCGTATCGTGGACAGCGAATACAGAGCTTGATCTGGCGGGCTACCGAGTCTACCGGTCGGCATCAGCGACCGGTCCATTTGCCCTCGTAGCGACGCTTGGCAAGGAATCAACAACGCACACAAACACCGGTCTCGCGAAGCAGACCACGTATCACTACAGAGTGACCGCGCTCGATACGGCTGGTAACGAGTCCGCCCAAAGCCCCGCTGCTTCGGCCAGGACCGTGGACAATGTGCGGCCCAGTGATCCCACGAGCCTCGTGATCTCAGACCGTCCGAACGATGATGGGACCGCACTCATCTTGTCGTGGACAGCGAGCACGAGTGGGGACGTTGTCGGATACCGTGTCTACCGTGCCGTGACTCCCGAGGGTCCCTTCACAATGGTCAGGCAGCAGGCAGGTCTCAGCTACACCGATAGCGGCCTGTCGCCTACGGTCACGTACTACTACTACGTGACCGCGATCGATGCGGAGCCTAACGAGTCCGGCAGTAGCTGCACCGGCTCCGGGGTACCCAGGGAACATGTGGCGCCATCGGCGACACGGGGCCTGTTCATTGTGGGCGGCGACGGCTACGCAAGTCTTGCGTGGCTTCCCGCCACGGATAACATCGGCGTGATGGGCTATGAGGTCTGGATGAGGGAGGGCTCGGGGGGCTCATACGAGAAACTTGCGGACAACGCCTCGACCGCGTATTGGAAGGTCGGCCTCAGCAACGGAACGTCTTACACGTTCCGAGTGCGAGCTTTCGATGGGTCCGGCAATCTGGGAGCGTGGAGCAACGAGTATTCGGTTGTGCCGGTTGTGGCGACGGGTCAACTTCTGACGACACGCATTGAGGAAACCGATCCAGCTATTGTCTATACCGGAACCTGGCATCTCTGGCACGATTCGCGACACTCGGGTGGCTCGATGACGCACACGCGCCAGGCAGGCGCATCAGCCACGCTCACATTCTCCGGGACGGGCGTCCAAGTCCGGGTAGTCGGAACAAATGCTTCGAACAGGGGCATGGTCGATGTCTACATCAACGGCGCCTATCAGACCACTGTCGACATGTACTCGTCTCTCCTCGCAACACAATGGACCATCTTTGAGGCGACCGGACTGGCCGACGGTCAGCATACCTTGACGCTGATCGCGACTGGTACCAAGAACGTCAAGAGTGGCGACACCATCGTCGACATTGACTGCTTCGACATCATCCGGCCCAACTAGAGCCCCAATTGCTCAAGCAATACTCCGTAGGAGCCGGCAAGTCCGGCTCCTACGGCATTGTGTATTCGTGCGCATCTGGCAGGTTGTACCGGGCAAGATGGCCTACGAAGTGGTTCGGGGATAATCTGGTATCGTGACTCTGTTCGGTCTCTCCAGCATTTCCCTGTTTGCGTCTGTGTTCCGGAGGACCAAGTGAATCTTGCGGGCAAAAAAGTCGTCGTGACCGGCGCAGATGGCTTCATCGGAAGCCATCTGGTCGAGGAACTCGTGGCGCACGGTTCGCGCGTCACCGCATTCTGCTACTACAACTCGTTCAACTCCTGGGGTTGGCTCGACACCGTGGCACCGGAGGTCATGTCCGAGGTCGAAGTCTTCATGGGCGACGTGCGTGACTCTAATGGGGTCCGTACCGCGCTTAAAGACACTGATGTGGTGATGCACCTTGCGGCGCTCATCGGCATTCCTTTCTCGTATCACTCGCCCGACAGCTACGTGGATACCAACGTCAAGGGCACGCTGAATGTGTTGCAGGCGGGACGCGATCTCGAGCTCGAGCGCATCGTGGTAACGAGCACGAGTGAGGTCTACGGCACTGCGCTCTACGTGCCCATCGATGAGAAGCATCCGCGCCAGGGCCAGTCGCCGTACTCGGCGTCGAAGATCGGTGCGGATGCGATGGCGGAGTCGTTCTACCGCAGCTTCGGCCTGCCGGTGACGATCGTGCGCCCGTTCAACACCTACGGGCCGAGGCAGTCCGCCCGCGCAGTGATCCCCACCATCATCACGCAGCTCATGGGGGGCGTCGAAGAACTGCACCTGGGGTCGCTGAATCCCACCCGCGACCTTACTTACGTAGCCGATTCGGCGGCGGGCTTCATAGCGCTTGCCGAGTGCGACGCGGCGGTGGGCAGGGACGTGAACCTCGGCGTGGGCGATGAGATCACGATCGGCGATCTGGCCGCGATGCTCATGGAGATCACCGGTCGCACGGTGCCGATTGTCTCAACAGACGAGCGTTTGCGGCCCGACAAGAGCGAGGTCGAGCGGCTGCTCTCGGACAACTCGCTAGCCCGCGAGCTCACGAGCTGGTCGCCTCGGTACTCGCTACGCGAAGGTCTGGAGCGCACCGTGGAGTGGTTCGCCGACGACCGCAATCGTCAGGGCTACAAACTCGGCTACACAATCTAACGGAGGGCACATGGGCTCGCGTGCAGTCATACTCGCCGGCGGCAAGGGCACGCGTCTGGCTCCCTACACCACCGTGTTTCCCAAGCCGCTCATGCCGCTCGGTGACACGCCGATCCTCGAAATCGTGCTACGTCAGCTTGCCGCGCGTAGGTTCGACCGCGCGACACTGGCTGTCGGGCATCTTGCCGAGTTGATGGAGGCGTTCTTTGGCGACGGCTCGAAGTTCGGCATCGCGGTGGATTACTCGCGCGAGGAGCAGCCGCTCGGCACCGCCGGCCCGCTTGCGTCCATCGACGGGCTGGACGAGCCGTTCCTCGTTATGAACGGCGATGTGCTCACCACGCTCGACTACCGGACGTTCCTCGAGGAACACATCACTTCGGGCGCGGTTGCTTCGGTAGCGACCAAGAAGCGCTCCACGCGCATCGACTTCGGCATCGTGCAGACCAATGAGGCCGGGGATATCACCGGCTATATCGAGAAACCCGAACACGAGTACCGCGTGAGCATGGGTGTCTACGCGTTCTCGCCGCCGGCCCTCGGTCACATCGCCGAGGGCGAACGGCTCGACTTCCCCGACCTCATCTTGCGGCTGCTCGCCGCCGAGGCGCGCGTGCGGGCCGTGCCGTTCGACGGGTACTGGCTCGACATCGGTCGTCACGATGACTTTGACCGTGCGCAGGAGGAGTTCGAGGCCAAGCGTGAACTCTTCCTGCCGACGGGGGGCTAGCGTGTCCGGAGTGCTCGTCACCGGTGCGGCTGGCTTTTTGGGAAGCGCGGTGTGTCGTGCGGCGCTCGCCGGAGGAGCGCCCGTACTCGGCCTCGTGCGTCCGGGCGAGTTGGTTGCTCCGATCGAAGGTGTGGAGTACTGCGAGTTAGACTGGGCTGGCACCGCCGCGATCGCTGGCGTGCTTGCCGAGGCGGCACCCGGACGGATCGTTCACTGCGCCGGTGCCACGCCGAGGGCGCAGATGAGCATGAGCGATCTCTACGATGCCAACGTGCGGCTTGTCTGGCAGCTGCTCGACGCGGTGAAGGCGGTGGTCCCGCACGCGGGTGTCGTCGTCCCGAGTACGGCGGCTGTCTACGGCCCTGCACCCGCAACCCCCGCAGCGGAAGACGAGCCGCTTAACCCCGTCACGCACTACGCCTGGAGCAAGGTGCTGGCCGAGGAGACGGTGCGAGCGTTTGCAACTGCCGACGGAGTGCGCGCGTGCGTTGCCCGCCCGTTCAACGTGCTCGGGGACGGTGAGCCGGCCGGTTCGGTGGTGAGCGACGTGGTCTCCCAGTTGCGCGAGGACCCGGATACTCCTGTGGTCCGGCTGCGCGAAATCGTCTCGGTTCGCGACTACATCTACGTGGGCGACGCGGTCGACGCACTTCTAGTACTCGCCGAGCGGGGAGCGCCGGGCGAGGTCTACAACGTGTGCACCGGCACCGGCGTCAGCATCGCCGAACTCGTGCGGACCATCCTCGATGTGTGGGGCTCTCGCGCTGCGATCGAGCCGACCATGCCGGATGCAACGGGTACTGTCTCGATCGGCTCGGCCACCAAGCTTCGCGCGCTCGGGTGGGGGCCCAGAGCATCTCTGCGCACGTCGGTGGAGCGGGCGAGTCGATGAGGGACCTGCGGACGAAGCTCAAGGGTGCGCTGAATCGCAGGGGGTTGCGTTGGCTGCGTTACACGCTGATGGCTGTCTCGGTGTTCCTGGCTCCGGGTGCGACACCTGAGGACGACCTGTCGCGAGCGATGGATCGCAAAGGCTTCAGGACGATGCTCGCGGTGTTGTGGAGGCGTTCTGGCTACTTGCAGTCGTTAGGGGTCACGAGGGTCTTGTTTCGGGAAGGCTGTTGGATCCATCAGAACGACGGGCAGTACATCCTCGCCGACGAGGGAGGTCGACCGGTCGCGACCACCGAACAGCTCATCGAACTGGCACGTGAGAACTGGGAGTTCACGTACGCCCCAGGTCCTGGGGATGTGGTAGTGGACATCGGAGCGGGCACTGGTACCGAGGTCGTTCACTGGGCACGAAGTGTGGGTCCCACCGGCAAGGTAATCGCCGTCGAAGCGCACCCGGGGACGTTCGCGCGCCTGCGGCTCCTCTGCGAACTCAATGGATGGTCGAACGTCCAGGCCGTGAATGTAGCCGTGTCTGAAGTCTCAGGAAGGGTCACGATCGAAGACCCGGATCTTGATATCACTGCTAGCATCATGACTGGCAAGGGGAGCATCTCTGTGCCGAGCGTGACGATTGATCAGCTGATTACCCAGACCCAGCTTAGGTCGGTCGACTACCTCAAGATGAACATAGAAGGTGCCGAGACGCTTGCGCTGAAGGGAATGGTCGAGAGTGCAGACCGCATACGACGGATATGTGTGTCGTGCCACGATTTCCGGGCCGATTGGGGCGACGGAGACTACTACCGAACCAAGGATGAAGTGATTCGCCTGTTGAGGCAGCTCGGATTCAGGGTGGAGGTACTGCGGGCTTCACAATCCCAGCCCTGGCTTCGCGACCAGGTCAGCGGATTTCGTGACGTGTAGTCCGGTAGCCCCATGCTATGATGGCGCAGTTCTGACCACCAGCGATGAGGCACGGTGGGTCCCCTTCATGAACCTCCTGATCACCGGCGGATGCGGCTTCATAGGCACCAATCTCGTTCGACTCGCGGTGCTCGAAGGTGGGCACTCGGTGACCAACGTCGACCTTCTGACATACGCGGGCAACCGCGGTTCTCTTCAGAACCTCGAGGACCGTCCAGATTACAAACTCGTGGTTGCCGACATCTGCGATGCGGCGACCATGCGCGAGGTTTTCGAGCGCGTCCAGCCTGCCGCCGTGCTGCATCTCGCAGCCGAGTCGCACGTGGATCGCTCCATCGACGGGCCCGCGGAGTTCGTCAGGACGAACATAGCGGGTACGTTCACGATGCTGGATGCCGCGACTGTGTACTGGCGGTCACTCGAGTCCGAGCGAGCTGGAGCCTTCCGGTTCATCCACGTGTCGACCGATGAGGTGTACGGCAGTTTGGGGCCAGACGATCCGCCGTTTTGTGAGGAGACCAAGTACGATCCCCACTCGCCTTATGCGGCGAGCAAGGCCGCGGCTGATCATCTTGCTCGGGCGTGGCATGACACCTACGGCCTTCCGGTGATCGTCACCAACTGCTCCAACAACTACGGGCCGTATCAGTTCCCCGAGAAGCTCATTCCAGTTGTCATCCTGAAGGCGCTCGCGGGCGAGCCAATCCCCGTGTACGGCGTCGGAGACAACGTGAGGGACTGGTTGCACGTCAGCGACCACGCGCGTGCACTCCTGCGGATACTTGATGCCGGCGAGCCCGGTCGTACCTACAACATCGGCGGTGCGAACGAGATGAAGAACATCGATCTCGTGCGTCGCGTGTGCGGTCATCTGGACGAGTTGATGCCGCGTGAGAGCGGAGGGTCCTACGCCGAACAGATCGAGTTTGTGACCGACCGCCCAGGGCATGACAAACGCTACGCCATTGATGGCTCGCGCATACGCCGAGAGCTTGGGTGGACTCCGACCCAGGATCCCGATACGGCTTTGCGCTCCACAGTACACTGGTACGTTGAGCACCAGGTATGGTGGCAGGATATCCTGAGCGGCGACTATCGCCTCGACCGTTTGGGCCTTGGCACACTACACGGGAACAAGGAGAGCCAGTGAAGGGAATCGTCCTTGCCGGTGGAGCGGGCACACGCCTACACCCGATAACTTTCGCCGCGTCCAAACAGCTGCTGCCCGTGTATGACAAGCCGATGATCTATTATCCGCTCTCGGTGCTGCTACTGGCTGGGATGCGAGAGATCCTTGTGATCACGACGCCCGCCGACAAACCGTCATTCGAGCGCGTGCTTGGTAACGGGAATCAGTGGGGAGTCGAGATCTCCTACGCCGTGCAGCCCACACCCGGCGGCCTGGCGCAAGCATTCCTGATCGGAGAGGAGTTCCTCGGCGGTAGTCCTGCGTGTCTCGTGTTGGGCGACAATATCTTCTACGGTGGCGGGCTGGTGGACATCCTCCGCGGCGCACGCGATGACGCAAGCCAGGGCGGAGCGGTCGTCTTCGGTTATCAGGTTCGGGATCCGCAACGCTACGGTGTCGTGGAGTTCGACGATGCGGGCACCGTGCTCTCTTTGGAAGAGAAGCCTGCAAATCCGCGCTCGAACTACGCAGTCACCGGGCTCTACTTCTATGACAACCGGGTGTGTGACCTTGCCAAGCGTGTCGAGCCATCGGCGCGCGGCGAGGTCGAGATCACAACGCTCAACAACCTCTATCTGGCGGAGGGCGCATTGAGTGTTCGTCTGATGAGCCGGGGTATGGCATGGCTCGACACGGGTACACCGGATTCACTCATGGATGCCGCCCTGTTCGTGCAAACTATCGAGAAGAGACAAGGCCAGAAGATCGCGTGCCTCGAGGAGATCGCTTATCGGATGGGCCTGATAGATAAGACGGCATTGCGGCAGGCGATGGCGGGAACGTCATCGGAATACTACCGGTACCTCGGAAGTCTCTGACGCGCAAGCTCGTGTGGCCGCGCTCGAAAGAAGGCAGGTATGCTGAACGACGTGTTCGTCGTAGGGGTCGGGAAGACGCGTTTCGGGCCCACATCCAAGACCATGACGCAGCTTGCCCAGGAGGCGATACTCGACGCGCTCGATGATGCCGACATCGCCCCAGACGATCTGGATGCGATCATCGTCGGAAACTTCCTGGCTGGTCCCAACGAACAACAACTTCACCTGAACTCGGTGATCGCGGGCCTCTTCCCCGGACTGAACATCCCAAGTTGGCGCACTGAGGCCGCATGTGCGTCCGGTGGCGTTGCACTCCACCAGGCAGTCCTATCTCTGCATCGGTATGAGACCGTTCTTGTGGTGGGCATCGAGCGCATGAGCGGCGTAGTTGGCTTGGAACTCACGCGCAACATCGGCATGGCTGGTGACGCTGTGCTCGATCAGGTCGCAGGCCTGAACTTCCCTGCAAACTATGCGCTCGTCGCTCAGGCACATATGGCCGCATACACCACCACCACGCGCGATCTTGAACTCGTGAGCCTCAAGAATCACGAAAACGCGAACCTCAACCCGAAGGCACACTTTCATCACAAGCAGGTCGTGCAGGTCGACATCGACGCGGGCGCGACTGTTGCGTCCCCGCTCCGTCTATTTGACTGCTGCCCCGTCTCGGATGGCGCGGCGGCGGCCATAGTGAGTTCGCGCCGCCGCAGTTCTCGCAGTGTGCGGGTGTTGGCGTCTGCGGTATCGAGCGATGTGATCTCGCTGGCGCAGCGCCGGACCCTCACGAGCTTCGCGGCGGCCAAAGACGCGGCGAGGCGCGCATATTCCGAGGCGGGTATCGGACCCGACGACGTCAGTCTCGCGGAGGTGCACGACTGTTTCACCATAGCCGAACTGGTTGCTATGGAGGATCTCGGCCTTGCGCCGCCCGGTGGAGCTGCCGCGCTGCTGCGTGCTGGGGCGACCCAGATCAACGGCCGCATCCCCGTCAACCCCAGCGGGGGGCTCAAAGCCGGCGGTCATGCCATCGGGGCCACGGGCGTGGGGCAGATCTACGAGATCGTCACGCAGCTGCGGGGCGAGGCCGAGAACCGGCAGGTTCGCGATGCGAGAATCGGACTGGCGCATAACGTTGGCGGTGTTGGCGGGACGTGTTCGGTGCACCTGCTGGGAGGTGCCTCATGAAGCATTGGGTTTGCTCTCAGTGTGAACGCGATTTTGCGTACGAGATCAGTCAGTGCACGTGGTGCCGCGTGAAGCTCAGTCTGCGCGAGCCCGACCATGCGCAGATCACGGCCATCACCGAGGTTTCTGCAGGCAGCGTCGGGCACGAGGACGTTCCCTACTGGTGTGCTCTTGTGTCTGCCGAGGATGGTTCGCAGGCGATCGTGAAACTCGACCATGCAGCGAGTGTCGGTGACACGCTGTCGTTCGGTGCGGAGGAGGCCGCTGAGCTGGCGGTCGTGGGTATTCTTGGCACCGGCACGATGGGTCGCGGCCTCGCGGAACTGCTATTAGCGCGAGGGCATCGCGTGGTGTGGTGTGGCCGATCCGCCGAGCGGCTCGCACGAGCGCGTGAGAGACTCCTCGATCGGCTCAGTCGCGTGATGGACGTGGAGCAGATTCAGGAAGCGAGCCTCAGGCTCGAGGTCTCGGCAGACTACTCGTCGCTTCAGAGCTGCGACATCGTGATCGAGGCGGTCGTCGAGGAGTTGTCGGCCAAACGCGCCGCGCTGGCGGCTGCCGAGGCGCACATGCGATCCGGCGCGATCCTCGCAACAAACACATCTGGTCTCCCCATCGATGAGCTGGCAGATTCGCTCCGGCGGCCTGGTGATTTCGGCGTGCTGCACTTCTTCAATCCGCCCACACGGATGCGGCTTGTTGAGACAGCGGTGGGCGACAAGACATCGCACGAGACAAGCGAGTACCTCGACGTTTTTGCGCGATCTTTGGGCAAGACCCCTGTCCGAGTTGCTGCGAAGCCGGCGTTCGCCGTCAATCGCGCGCTCATGCCTCTGCTTAATGAGGCTGTCCGCGAGTTGGAAGAGGAGGTAGCCTCGGCAGAGTCGATTGACGAGGCGATCCGACTCGGGCTGAACCACCCGATGGGTCCCTTGGCGCTTATCGATCTCATAGGGGCGGATGTCGTGGTCAAGATCATGGACAACATCGTTGAACGTACTGGTGATGAGACCTATGCACCGCGGCCTCTTCTGAGGGCGCTTGTTGCCGAGGGCCGACTTGGGCGCAAGACCGGGGCAGGGTTCTACGAGTATCCGCGGTAGTGATGTGGGAGGGCCGATGGCTATGCGGTTCCTGGTGATCGGGGTTGGTGGTCTGGCGAAGGAAATGACGGACCTGGTGGTGGCCCTCGGTCACGAGGTGACGGCGTACTTCACCGAGAAGGAAGCGGTAATCCTGCACCCCTTGGAGGGGGTCACGATCATCAACGACCTCGATGACGCGCAGTGCGATGCCGCCCTTATCGCGATTGGGAACACGTCCGCCCGCCAGCGCTTCTTCGAGCAGTTGGCTGGTCGATTCGAGCTTCCCACGCTCATTCACCCCTCAGCGTGCGTGAGTCCTTCGGCGCGCATCGGGGACGGGGTCCTGGTGATGCAGAATGTGGTTCTCAATGCCGACGCCGAGGTGGGTGCTGGCGCACTTTTGAACGTTGGATGCTGTGTCGCGCATGACTGCCACGTAGGAGCATACAGCCACCTTGCGCCATGCACGCAGATGGGCGGTGGCTCATCTGTCGGCGCCGGGGTGTTCTGCGGTACCTCAGCGGTAGTGCTGCCCAACGTGACCGTTGGCGGTTGGTCGATCTGTGGAGCTGGTTCGGTCGTGACGAAAGACGTGCCCGAGCGCAGTCTTGCTGTGGGCGTGCCCGCTCGCGTGGTGAAGTCGCTATGAGCAAGCGACCCGCCTTTGGCACGCCGCTGCATGTGGGTCGACCGAACATCGGTGACAAGGCGGCTTTCCTCGCGCGCGTTGAGGACATGTTCGATCGGCGCTGGCTGTCAAACGACGGACCTTGCCTGCAGGAGTTCGAGGAATGGATGGCCGAGTTTCTTGGCGTGCGTCACTTCATTGCGGTCTGCAACGGCACGGTAGGTCTCGAGATCATGGCCAAGGCATGCGGCCTCGTCGGCGAGGTCATCATGCCCGCCTTCACGTTCGTCGCCACTGCTCACGCGATGCAATGGGTGGGGGCGACGCCGGTCTTCTGTGACGTCGACCCTAGAACCCACAACATCGATCCATCTCTTGTTGAGCACCTCATCACTGACGAGACTACGGGAATTCTCGGTGTGCATGTCTGGGGGCGGCCGTGCGATGTTGAGGCGCTCGAGGCCATTGCACGGCGCAATGGCCTCGTCCTCGTGTTCGATGCCGCACACGCGCTTGGTTGCACACATGGCGGACGCATGATTGGCAACTTTGGTGTCGCAGAGTGCTTCAGCTTCCATGCGACCAAGTTCTTCAACACTTTCGAGGGGGGCGCCATCACCACGAACGACGATGAGGTGGCGAATCGTTGCCGCTTGATGAGGAACTTTGGCTTCGACGGCCCGGACAACGTTGTCTCCGTGGGCACCAATGGCAAGATGAGCGAGGTGAGTGCGGCGATGGGTCTCACGAACCTGGAGTCGATGGCGAGCTTCACGGATACGAATGCGCGCAACTATCGGGCGTACGCGGCGGGCCTTGATGGGATCCCGGGAATCGAGCTGATCGAGTACTCCGAGAGTGATCGGTGCAACTGCCAGTATGTAGTGATCGAGATCGATGAGACTTGGTCAGGGCTGTCCCGCGATGAGCTGCAGGCGCAACTGACAGCCGACAACGTCCTGGCGCGCCGCTACTTCTACCCAGGTTGCCACCTCATGAAGCCCTACGCATCCGAGCCTCTGCGTGCGCAGCTCCCCGAGACTGAGCGCCTGGCGAGCAGAACACTGTCGCTCCCTACCGGGACTGCTGTTGATGAGCGCGACATTCAAGCTGTCTGCCGCCTGATCGGCGACGCGGTCAACGCGGCTCGTGGGTGAGGCGTCGGTGAAACGGCTCGGCCCACCCGACTCTGGGCCCTTGGTTAAGGTCAGCGTTGTGACCATCGCCTACAACCAGGAAGCGTACATCGCCGAGGCGGTCGAGAGCGTGCTCATGCAGGAGTGCGACTTCGACTTCGAGTACATCATCGGTGACGACGCCTCCACTGATGGGACCTGGGAGATCCTGAAGGAGTACCAGCGCCGGTACCCGGAGCGCATCAAGCTCCGCTTGCACGATTCGAACATGGGCGCTCAACGGAATCTGGCAGATGCGCTTGCGCAGTGCACAGGACAGTATGTTGCCCTGCTCGACGGCGACGACTTCTGGACCTCGGAGCACAAGCTGCAGACACAGGTCGACTTCATGGACGCGAACCCCGATTGCGCGCTGAGCTGCCACGGCTGTTTGATGGTGCACAGTGACGGGACTCCCTTCGCTGCCCTGCCCGCGCACGGTTGCGCGCCCGAGCGCTCGGGCATTGAGGAGTTGTTGTCTCGATCCATCACGAGCACGCACATACTCACGCCGACTGTGATGTATCGGTGGGGTCTCGTCGAGCTCCCCGATTGGTGGAACGAGCACAGGCTCGGGGACTTTCCGCTGCACGTACTTCACGCTCAGTATGGTTGGGTTGGCTACATCGACGAGGTGATGGCGGCATCCCGTTTTCACGCAGGCGGTATGTGGAGGAGTGAGTCTGGCGTTACCAACCTCCTGGAATTCGTCGCAGTCTTGCATCGACTCGATGACGCGCTGAACAACCGCTATCACGACATCATAGAGCGGAACGTGCTCAGACACGGGGAGTACGAGTTCTCCCTCAGATTCACCGCGGCCACGCACGCCCTTAATAGCGCCGAGCGGTTGAACGCGAGGCCGCATATGCGCTGGATACGGAGAAATCTCGCGCTGCGAGGCGATCATGGGCTGAAGGATTTATCGATCCTTCTGGTGCGGTATGTCAGCCCGAGGCTGCTCGCCGTGATGGTGGCGGTCAAGCGGGGTCCGCGCCGACTCCTAGGCGGGAAATGACGCGCGTACTCACTATTCGGCGCACCCGAGATAGGGACCACTTTGGATAGGTTGCTAGTCTACACAGAGAACTACAATGTCGCAGCGGGAGGCGCGAGCTTCATCGTTGACCTGTGCAACGGCGTGGCTGAGCTGTACGACGAGGTCGTCTTCGTATCGAACCCTGATACGAACGCATTTGCTCCTGATACGGCCGCTCGTGTTGTATGCCCGAACAGGATGATCGGCATCGCGGTATGGACAGTGGTAAGAGCGGGGGTGACCGTCGGTCGTATGCCGCTGCTACGCCGGTTAGGCGGCAGCATCCAGCGTCTCCTTTCGCCACTCGATGAGCTTGCCTTCGCCTACAACACCTGGGTGTGCAGGCGAGCGATTCGCACAATCCGCCCCCGTGCGGTTCTCGCGTTCAACGGAGGGTATCCGGCGGGCAGGTCAGTCCTCTCGATGGTGGTCGCTGCGCGGTTGGAAGAGGTGCCGGTCGCGCTCTGCGTTGTCAGCACGCCTTTCCCGCGCCCGGAACGCAAGTTGGGCACCTGGGAGGTGCGGATGGATGAGCGCGTAGCTGAATCCGCGGACGTCATCATCGTGAATGCCCAGGCGATTGGAGCTGCTCTCACCTCGGTGCGCGGACTACCGACCGAGAAGATCAGGGTCGTTCACAATGCCCTGGAGGAGATCGGGGTTCCGGCCCCGGCTCTGCCTAGGGCTGCCCTCAGAGTCGGCTGTGTTTCCCGAATAGACTCTCTCAAAGGAATGCCCTACCTGGTTAGGGCGTTCGCCGTTCTGGCGCGCGAGCATCCCGAAGCGGAACTCGTGATCGTGGGGGACGGCTACGGCCGACCCGACCTCGAGTCGCTCGTGAGAGATCTCGGACTCGAGGACTGCGTGACGATGACGGGTTACTACCCTGGCGACGTCAACGAGATGGTAGTTTCGTTCGATATCTACGCATTCCCATCACTCTGGGAGGGCCTGCCCTACTCGATTCTCGAGGCGATGCGGCTCGATCGACCCATTGTGGCCACCGATGTGGGCGGCATCTCGGAGGCGATCATCGACGGCTCCACGGGAATCCTCGTGCCGAAGGAGTCAGTGGAGGCCCTGGCTCGTGCTCTCTCGACGTTGGCGGCAGACCCCGCTCTGAGGCAGCGGCTGGGCAACGCGGCCCGCGTCAAGTTCGAAGCGGAGTTCACTCTCGATTTTATGCACCGCGCAGTCCGCGACGTCTTCATCGACGCTACGCTTGCATCAAGGCCTTGAGCTTGGCTGCTACCTTTACGATATCGTGGTGCTCGGCGACGTAAGCTCGCGCGGTTGCCCCCAAGACACTTCGAGCCTCGGCATTTCCGTATAACTCCGCGACCGATCTCACGACCAACTCGAAATCACCACCACACGTGATCCCTGCACCGCCGGACAGCATCCCGTCAGGGTCGACGTTCAGGGCTATGACGGGGGTGCTGGAGACTGCTGCCTCGAGGAAGGTGTTAGGGAACCCCTCATGTGTTGACATGTTCACGAGTGCAGCTGCGCGATCGTAGTATGGCCGCAAGTCTGCGACACCGTCGATGATCTCCAGATTCGGGATGAGCTCACCCGCAGTCGCCAACTCATCGAACTGGTCAGCAGACCAGGACCTTCGCGTCATGATCATTGTGAACGGAATGAGCGGAAGCCTGCGGGCAAGCTCCAGGAACAGCTCAGGCTGCTTCACCCGCTGACAGCTTGCGACCCACAAGACGTTGTCTCGCACCTCGTGTCCCGTGTCATGCCCGATCTCGATGCCTGTTGGCAGCAGGTGAGACTCGACCCCCTCTGAAGCGAGAACTCTTCTCTGATGCTCTGACTGCGCCAACACCAAGTCTGCATGTCGAAGGGCCCAGCGGTACAACTGCGTCGACTGGGGGTCCCTGCCTGGCAGGTCCCAATCAATGTCGATGTCGCTGGAAAGCCATATCGCACTGTGTTTCCCGAGCAGTCGAGCAGCTCGTACTGCCTGGTAGGTTGGTGAGCAGTTCCACCACACCACATGCCAGTCGCTGCCGGTCTTTCTAAGCAGCCTGCTCCAGCGGGCCTTGACCAGCCAGTCGTAGACCCGCGGGGCTACCTTCTCCAGCACTCCATACGTGTTGATGGGTGGCAAACTGCGAATACCTTCGAGGTAGGACGCCCGCTCCTCTGGAGGCATGCCAATCGCCTTCATCCCTCTCAGGACGATCGCTACCCACGTGAGCAACAAACTGTCGCGCACAAGAGGCTTCGGTATGAGGTGCAAGTCAATCTCGTGCGCGCTGGTTCGGCGACTAGGGATCTTGTCGACCGCTAGGCAAACCGAACAACAAGGATCGGCCGCCATCGCCCGCGCGGTGATGTAAGTCCGCCACTCGGCGCCACCATATCTGGGCGACAGGGTCTGGTCGAGAATCGTCTCCATGTCGCCAGAGTAGAAACAGACCCTTAACTCACCCACAGCGCGGCTCCTTTCTCGAACTCCTTCGTGACCCCGGCACACTGAGCCGTGCCTAGGTAAGTCCGCAATCCGCGAACACCTGAGCTGTCCGTGCGTGCATTACGTCAAGCGAGAACTCGGTCTCGAACCGTTCTCGTGCGGCCGAAGCGAGCTGCAGTCGCATGTCGGAATCCGTGATCAGCTTCTCCAGGGCTGCAGCCAGTGCTATTGGAGAACCGGGCGGGACCAGTAGGCCGGTCTGCCCGTCGATGATGGCCTCAGACACGCCGCCGACGTCGGTGGAGACTATGGCGCAGCCCGCCCTCATCGCCTCGAGGATCGCGTACGGGAGGCCCTCCCACAGGGAGGGGTATGCGTAGATCTGGAAGGTGGACAGAACCTCGGCGACTTCGCCATCGTAGTAGCCGGGGAGCGATATGCGATCCGCGAGGCCTCGATCGCGCACCTCGCTGCGCAGGCGTGGCAGTTCGGGTCCATCGCCGATGAGCACGAGGCGCACGTCGGGATGGCCTTCGGCGATCGATCCGAACGCGTGGACCAAGTCCAGAATCCCCTTGCCGGAGTCCATCCTGGCGACGCAGCCAATCGTGAGTGAGTCCCCGGCGGTGTGTTTGACCCGTGCATTCGCGTCAGCCAAGGCGTTGTGCACGACCCGCATCTTCGCCCCAGGCAGTCCGCGTACCGTGCTGAGGGCCCTCCCAATCGCTGCGGCATTGACGATGATTACGTCTGCCGCAGCGCCAACGCGTCGGTCGAGCCACGCTTCATACCAACGCAACGCCGGTCGTCTGGCAGCCGGCATGCTTACGACCGCGAAGGCGTTCGGAACGTGCTGTCGATTCGCCGCGATGGTCATCGAGAGTGTCGAGCGTGCAGCGGGGTAGCCTCCGTTGAAGCTCAGTACCGCAGAGGGGCGGACTTGCCTGAGCAGCCGACGGCACAGCAGGGCGTTGTACGCCATTACTAGCGGGTCGAGTAGCTGTGTCAGCCGGACCAGGACGATCGTGAGAAGGCGGGACCGCCTGTGAAGCAGCGCCCAGACCCTCGCACTCGTGAGTACTCTGACGTGCGCGGTCTCCACCGGCATGGTGAGCTTGCGAATGTCGACGTCGTTGAGCGCCTCAGGGTTGTACGCGAGTACGACACGCTCGAATCCCGTGCTCGCGCCGTTCGCAAGGTCGACCAGGTAGCTTGCCCCCGCAACGCCCGGCCAGTAGTTCTCGGTGAAGACAAGGAGCGTGCTCATCGCATATCCCGTTCTCCCCTACACCGCGGGGCGATAGAGTTTGCGCACGATGGTCCGCAACTGAGCCAACAACGGCCGCAGGGGCGGCATGAGCACGAACAGCCATGTCGCGAACAGGCTGATTCGCAGCCGACGCTGAGATCTCCTGATGACAGTGTGGTACTGCCCGCCAAGGTAGGGGTCGAGTTCGCGAAGGACCCTCATGAACGCACGCACCTGCCGGGTCGCGGACTGCCTGGAGAACTCACCGCCAGCGTGCCTGCGGTAGGCCGCCATGACCTCGTCGATGTAGCCGATCCATCCAAGCCGAGCATGCATGACGTTGAGCGGGAAGTCTGCCATCTCTACGTCGTTCCACCAGTCCGGAAGGCTCTTGATGAGGCCCCCTCGGTAGAGAACCGAGCACGAGCTGATGAAGTTGCCGATCAAGAGATTCTCAAGATGGGTGCGTGCGGGCATCTTGGACATATCGGGTATCTCAATTACCGTGCCGGCCTCATCGACCACTTCAACGTTGTGGAAACACAGGGCACAGTCGGGGTTGGCCTCGAGGAACTCGACCTGGATCTGAACCTTCTTCGGGCTGATCCAGTAGTCGTCACCGTCGAGCAGGGCTATGTAGTCCCCTGTGCAAGCGGCAAACACTCTCGCCACATTGCGCTGTGCGCCGACGTTCTCCGGTCCGGAAACCACACGGATTTTGCCGGGGTACCTGTTTGCATAGTCATTCACGATCACTGCCGTGAGGTCCGTCGAGCAGTCCTCGCCAATGATGAGCTCGATCTCGAATCCATCGTGTTCTTGTGCGAGAACGCTCTCGATCGCCTGGGCGATATGACGTTCGTGATTATAGGTGACCATGGAAACGCTTACGCGCATCGACGCCATCCTTGCTTCTGCCATCGTTTCGGACTGGGGAAGCGCGCCGGGGTTGATAGAGGTCTCAGCTCCGGGTTCCGCACTGGCTTGGAGCGCTCCAGCCGTCGAAGCATTCTGCTCCGCGCTCAATGATGGTATCAGGATGAGTGGTGGAGTGGATTGTGGCCGGTCGCACGGTCGCACGCGAAGAGTGACCCCCTACGCCAACAGCTGTGTCTCGAACAGCCGCTGGTACGTCTCACCCTTGGCCGCCAACTCCTCGTGCGTGCCGCGCTCGACGATGCGCCCGTCCTCGATCACAAGCAGCTGGTCAGCCTTGATGACCGTCGCCAACCGGTGCGCGATGACGATGATCGTCTTCGTGCCGTGCAGCCCGGCGAGCGCCTTTTGGATGTAGGCCTCGGACTCGGAATCGAGCGCGCTCGTTGGCTCGTCAAGGATCAGCACCGAGCATTCCTCGAGCAGCACGCGAGCGAGCGCGATGCGCTGGCGCTCACCCCCGGAGAACCGCACGCCGCGGTCGCCGAGTCTCGTCTCCAGGCCATGCGGCAGGTCGTAGACGAACGTCGCGTACGCCTGCTCGAGCGCGACGCGCAGCTGCTCCTCGGTGGGCTCGAATCCGAGCCCGTAGGTGAGGTTCTCCCTGACAGACTCGTTGAAGAGCATCGCATCTTGCGTGAGGTACCCGATGCCCCGGCGAAGCGAGCCGACCTGGAAGCGCCTCACGTCGGTCCCGTCGATGGTGACGCTGCCGCCTCCGACGTCACGCAGGCGCGGCAGCAGTTCGACAAGCGTTGACTTGCCGGCGCCCGAGCGCCCCACGATCGCTGTGAACGAGCCGACGGGGATCGTGACAGAAACGCCGCTGAGCACCTCTTTGCCGGCGGACTCCACCGAGCCGTCCGCCGCGCGCGTCTCCGGGTAGGCGAAGGACACGTTAGAAAGCGCGATCTCGCGGGTGACCCCCTCGAACGGGATCTCGCCGCCGCGTATCGTGTTGGACTTCTCGGCGTCCGCGATGGTCTCTTGGACGAGCAACAGCCCCGCCATGTTCTGCGAGATAGCCTGTCTGCCCGCGTTGAACTCCTTGATCTTGCCGTTCAGGCGACTGAGCACAAAGAGCACGAGGCCGAGCTGTGCGAGCGTCATGCCAAGCACGTCGATGCCGATGTAGAGTGTGACGAACGCCGACATCATGAGCAGCGGGTCGGCGGTTACCTCGATCATCGCCCCAAGGCGCGCCTGTTTGACGCTTATCGCGCGCATCGTCTCGGAGAACGCGCCGATCCGCTCGGACTCGGCGCGCTTCTGATGGCGGAGCTTTACGAGGCGCATCATCCCGAGCCGCTCGACCACTTTCCCGATCATCTCCTGGGTCACGCCTGCCGACTCGATGGCAAAGTCACGGATCTTGCGCACGTAGGTCTTCACGACGAGCGAGACGACGACGGCGAAAGCGAGCGTGACCATCGTGAGCGGGACCGAGAGTGCGAGCAGGATGGCGACGTAGAGCAGCATGAGGAATGTGACTGTCAGCTGCCGGATGATGGCGAGAACCGCGGCACCGGCTAGGCCGGTCTGTGCGACGACGATCCCCACGAGATGTCCGGCTGACTGGCGCGTGAAGAACTCGGGGTCCGCGTCGAGCACTGCGTCAAGTGTGGCCATCCGCATCCGTACCCCGATCCTGCCGGCGACGATTGCGGAGTACCAGGCGTTCAGGTAGAAGATGACCTGCCGCATAAGGATAGGCACAAACGCCATGAGGAGCAGGACCGGGAGGGTGACCGGCAGGCCCGCGAACTCCATGAGCCGACGAAGCGCGTCCCAGATAGCGCCCGCACCCTCAATGATCGCTGTTTGCCCGCCCTCGGCGTACTGCAGGATCGGGAGGAGGAGCGAGATACCCACGCCCTCGAAGACGGCGAAAATCGCCGCGAACGCGACCAGCCCCGCGATCTCGCTCGCCCTCACATCGACGATGGCGAGCATCCGCCGGATGGCGTTGACGCGTAGGAACTCGTTCGCGGCGTGCAAAGCTTTGGCGAGCACAGGCTGTTCCTCGTGAACGGGGGCGGGTCAAGTGCGGTGCAAGTATACCTGAGCTGCGTTGCGTTTGAGCTTGGGTGACTCACGTCTAAAGTCTTGGCGTACACTGTTTCGCGAGGTGACGCATGAAGCAGTCTGGACTCGCGCGAACCGTCTTGTTCGTAAACAACTTTCCTGGCCCCACGCTTGGCGGCGGGGAGATACATCTGATGCAGCTTGTGCGCGCCCTGTTGCGCGACGCATGGCACGTGCGGGTCATCGCGGCGCAACAAAGCGAGCTTGCCAGAACCGCGCGCGACGCTGGCGCACATGTCGATGAGTTCGAGTTCAGCTATACGTACCTTCCAAGCGTGCCTGCTCGAATCCGCGGTATCGCCGTATCGTCAGGCGCTGACATCGTTATCGGCACTGGCTTCCTCACCAACGTGCTCGTTCGTCTCGCCATGCGGGCTGTCCCGGGTGTAGCGGTCGTCAATATCGCTCATACCGAGCCGGATGCGGCCCGGTATGAGGGCGCGGGTGCGATCGCGCTGGCGGCGCGAAGACGCGTCGAGCGGTGCGCCCTTGACCGTGTGGACGCGTTTGTCGCGATCTCGTCGGAGGTGAGCCGCGCGTTGCTGGCGCGCGGTGTTGATGGCCGACGAGTGCATACGATCTGTAACGCCGTGGATCCCGCGGCCGTGCGCGCCGACGCTCAGGCGATCGCGCTCCCTCCGGTGATGGCGCGGCAGCTGAGCGCCAGAGTCCCGCTTGTTGGCTACGTGGGCCGCTTGTCGCTTGTTAAAGGCGCCGAGTACTTCATCCAGATGGCAGCACGTCTCGTGCAGCGCGAGCCGGACGTGTGTTTCGTTGTGGTCGGCTCCGGCCCCGAGGAAGGTCGTTTGCGTGAGATCGCGGCCGCGTACGCGCTTGGAGAGCGGCTCGTCTTTCTCGGCCACGTGTCACCCGCTGCGCCCGTTCTCGCCGCGTGTGATGTTGTGGTGCTGCCGTCGCTCTCGGAGGGGATGCCCACGGTCACGCTTGAAGCGATGGCGCTCGCGAAGCCGGTCGTCGCCACGCGTGTGGGCGGTCTACCCGACGTGGTAGCCGACGGCGAGACTGGGCTGCTCGTCCCGCCCGCAGATCCTGACGCCCTTGCCGAGGCGGTCGCCTCCCTGCTTCGCGATCCTGCGCGCGCTCGTGCGATGGGTGAAGCTGGGCGTGCGCGCGTGGAGGAGCGCTTCACGCTCGAGCGGATGCTCGCGGAGTACCGTACGCTCTTCGATACGCTCGCGGGATAGACGCTGACCTTCTTTCCGGACTCGCGTCGCGAATACCGCCGCCGCCAGCCCGCTCACGCGCTACACTAGGGCCGAGGCGTCGCGCCGGTGATCGCGTCGTCTGTCCGCTAGAGAGGAGCCCCGGTGCCACGCGCCTGGGATGATTCCACGTTCGTCTTCATGTCGAGCCGTTCTCGCGCGTCTCTCGGCAGGATCGAGCGGCGCATGCTCGCTGTTATCGGTGAGCTCATTCGTCTTGGGGCGACCGTCCTCGTTGTGTGCGGGCCCAGAAGTCCGCTCGCCGAGCAGGCCGCGGCGCTCGGCGCGACGGTGGCGCCGTATCGCCTCGAGGCGGGCAACTATCTGCGCGCGGCATCGAGGCTTCGCAAGTACCTGAGGCGCTACCAGCCGGTCTGTGCGCACTCGACAGGCCAGCGCGCCGATCTGGTCCTTCGCTGGGCCGCCCGCGACCTGTCAACCGCTGTGATCAACTCGATCGCGTGCGGCGCGTGGCCACGTGGAGGACCGCTGCGCCGCTTCTTCGACGCCCACACGCTTCACCGTCCCGACGTCATCCTCGTCGACTGCAAGACGCTCATCGCCGAGCTGGTCGCGCTTGGCGCCCCACTTCCGCGCGTGCGCTACGACCCGCCAAGTGTCACGGTGCCGCACGTCATGAGCGAAGCCGAGCGGCCCGTGCCTGACTTCGGTGCTCTGGCGCTCTCACAGTCCGGAGACGGCGCTAGACTCGCAGGGTTTGCAAGCCGCCTCGAGTCGGTTCGGGGAGCCGCGCACCTCGTGGATGCCGCGGCGGTTCTCGCGGCGTCAGGCGTCGACGTGCGCGTCGTGATCGCGGGGCGGGGCCCGGAGCTTGAGGCGGTGCGAAAGCAGGCGGCGGGCGTTGGCAACGTGAGCGTGCTGGGCGAGGTGGAGAGTCTGCCGTCCGTGCTCTACGCCCTCGACGTCTGCGTGTTCCCGAGCGTCGGCGGCGGAGCTCCCACCGCGCTGCTCGAGGCGGCGGTGCTCGGCAAGCCGATCGTAAGCACGATGACCCCCGGCATCGAGGGCCTTTTCATCCCCGCCGAGGAAATCGTGCTCGTGCCGCCGGGCGATGCTGACGCAATCGCGCGAGCGGTCGCTGAGCTGCTCGCTGATCCCGATCGCGCACGCTCGATGGGAGAGCGCGCCCGCCAGAGGGCGCTCGATGAGTACTCCTCGGCCAGCGCGGTTAAGCGGCACCTGAGCGTGTATCGCGAGTTCATGGAGCGATGAGCGCCGCTCCTAGCGGCCCCAGTCGTCCTCGAACCGCTCGATGTCGTCCTCGCCGAGGTACCCGCCTACCGCTATCTCGATCACCCTCAGTGTCTCGCTTGCGGCGTTGGTCAGGCGGTGTGTCGCGCCTGCGGGGACGTACGCTGACTCGTTGGCGCCGAGCTCGGTCGCACTCCCTTCGATCTCTACGATCGCCCGGCCGGCGACCACCACCCAGTGCTCACTGCGGTGAGTGTGGCGCTGGAGGGACAGGCGTCGCCCTGGATCGACCTGGACCTCCTTGATCTGGTAGCCCGCAGCCCGCAACAGCACCGTCCAGCGCCCCCACGGACGGACGTTGCTTCGGTGCTCGACCACCTCGGGCGCGCCTGCCGCAGTGAGCGCCTCGACAACGAGTCGCACGTCTTGAGCTCGGTCCTTAGCTGCCACGAGGGTGGCGTCCAGAGTGTCGACGACGATCACGTTTTCGAGTCCGAGGGTGGCCACCAGCCGTTCGGGCGCGTACGTTGTCACGCCCCTGCTGTCCACGTCGACCGCCTGGCCGAGCAAGAAGTTGCCGCGCTCGTCGGCCTCGCCGAGCCAGTCGAGCGCGAGGAGAGATCCCACATCGCTCCATCTCATCGCCGAGGGCACGACGGCGACCCGGTTGGAGACTTCAAGCACGGCCCGGTCAAACTGTACGCTTGGCAGTGAGGCGAAGCGCGCGATGGATTCCGGGTCCGTATGCCACTCGGACGGCCGCCGCTCGGCTACGAGCCACTCGGCGGTTTCAGCTATCCGCACCCCATCGGCGGAGTCCGGGGTGGCACCCGCAGCTCCAGCGCTCCGGAGTGCCGCAAGCACGTCTGCTGCGCGTGCTACCAGCATGCCCGCGTTCCAGAGGTACCCGCCGTGCGACACGTACTGCTGGGCGGTCGCGCGATCGGGCTTCTCGGCGAAGAGGGCAACCCGGTATCCGAGAGGCGGTGCGGTCACCGCCTCGGCGGTTCGTGCGCTCGCACCCTCGGTGTCGTCCGCCATGAGGGGCTCACCGGTGCGAATGTATCCGTACCCCGTCTCAGGTGAGGCCGGTGTGAGGCCGATCGTGGTCAGGTACCCGCCGCGCGCCAGAGTGACCGCCGCGTCGATGGTCTCGCGCCAGATCGGAGCGTGCTCGAGGAGGTGATCTGAGGGCAGCACCGCAATGAGCGCTCCCGGGTCGTGATGCTCGACCATCGCGGCGGCTAGTGCGATCGCCGGAGCGGTGTTGCGCGAGGCGGGCTCGGCGACGATGTCGATGTCGAGGTGTTTCAATGACTGCTGAGAGACGAGATGGTCTCGCACTTCGGAGAGCAGGCGTGGGCTGGTGAGCACATGGATGCGGTCAGGTCCGCACTCATCGGCCATGCGCTCTATCGTCTGGCAGAGGAGGCTTGACCCGCCAAACGTCGATATGAGCTGCTTAGGAGCGAGCTCGCGCGAAAGCGGCCAGAACCGGGTTCCTGAGCCGCCGGCGAGCACGATTGTATGCAGGTCGGGGATCGGCGTGCTTGTCATCCAGGATCCTAATCGTCGAGTTCACCATGTCGCCGAGGCGGTCATGCCAGTATATCGCTCCCGCCACACCGGATACACGGAAGCGATGGTCGCGACAGCCCCTATGCGTCACAATGAGATGTCGCGTGCACGCACACACGTCCATCGCGTAGACCCTGAGGCGAGGAGGCGGCCTACCGTGAGCATGAACCACGACATCACGTTTGGCACCGACGGATGGCGGGCGGTCATCGCGGAGGACTTCACCTACGAGAACCTGCGGCGCGTTGCGGACGCAACCGGCAGGGTCTTCTCGCACGACCACGGCGGGGGCCGCATCCTCGTAGGGTACGACACCCGCTTTGAGGGCAAGGCGTTCGCCCACGCTGCGGCGGAGGTCATAGCGTCCCACGGTCTTGAGGCGGTCGTATCAGACCGCTACATGCCCACGCCGGCGCTGTGTTGGTCGGTCGCACACGACCAGCGTGCGATAGGCGGCGTCATGGTGACCGCAAGTCACAATCCGGCCAAGTACTCCGGGTTCAAGATCAGGATGCACGACGGCGGCGCCTCGCCAGTGGCGCTCACCGATCGCGTCGAGGCGGCGCTGAGGCCTGAGGCGCCAGCGACGCGCGGTGTGCCGCTCACAGCCGATCTCATGACGCCGTACCTAGAAGCCCTGCTTGCCGCGGTCGACACCGATCTTATTCGCGGCGCCGGACTCCGGGTGGTTGTCGATTCGCTCTACGGCGCCGGCCAGCACTACCTCGCGGATGTGCTGCGAGATGCTGGCGTCGACGTTAACGAGATTCACATGGAGCCTAACCCCGGGTTTGGCGGCTTGCATCCCGAGCCCATCCCCCCGCACATAGACGGGATGCGCGACGCCGTGGTCGTGGGCCAGCGAGACGCCGGTTTCGTGACCGACGGGGACGCTGACCGCATCGGTGCCGCAGACGCCGCCGGCCGCTTTGTTAACCCGCACCGCATCATCTGTCTCGTCGCCCGCCACCTTGCGCAGGACCGCGGTCAGACGGGCCGGATCGTCAAGACGCTTTCCACCTCGGTGCTCGTGGACCGCCTCGGCCAGCGTCTTGGCTTACCCGTGACCACCACGCCGGTAGGCTTCAAGTGGATCTATGAGGAGATGCTCGCAGGCGACGTGCTCGTTGGCGGGGAGGAGTCCGGCGGCATCGGAATCCCCAGTCACGTGCGCGAGCGTGATGGGCTGCTCATCGCGCTCATGCTCACTGAGATGATGGCCCAGCACGGAAAGGGTCTCGGTGAGCTCGTCCACGACCTGTTCGAGCTTACCGGGCCAATGGAGTACCAGCGCGTCGATCTCGCGCTCGATCCCGAGGTAATGATTTCGTTTCGCGAGCGGCTTCCGCACGTCGCGCCCGCCGAGATTGCCGGGTTGCAAGTCCTTGAGACGGTGCGCACCGACGGCCTCAAGCTCCTCCTGCCGGACGACGCGTGGCTGCTGCTGCGCCCTTCGGGCACCGAGCCGCTCGTCCGCGTTTACGCGGAGGCCTCCTCGGCGGGCGTGGTCGACGATCTGCTCGCGGCTGGCAAGGCTATCGCGACAGGCGAGGGGGCATAGCCGCCCGATGCGTGTGACGATGCTCAACAAGTATTACCCGCCGCACCTGGGCGGGATCGAGTTTCACATGCGTGACCTCGCGGAGGCGCTCGCATCGCGGTCAACCGCGCAGGTCCGCGTGATCGTCGCCAACGAGGGGGCGAAGCGCGTCACCGAAGTGCTCAACGGGGTGGAGGTAGTTCGTCTGCCGAGATTGGCGCACGCAGCTTCGACACCGGTCGCCGCTGGCATGCGAGCTGCCATCCAGCGCGAGTCGGCGCTCCCGCCCGAGAAGCGCCCCGACATCTTCCACCTGCACTTTCCGTACCCGTGGGGAGAGGTCTCATGGCTCGCCGCCGGCGGGGGCGGGCCGGTGCAGGGAAGCGTTGCGAGCGCCACCGCGCGGATTCCGGCGGTCGTCACGTACCACAGCGACATCGTGCGCCAGAAGGCGGGCCTTGCGATCTATCGGCCGCTGCTCGAGCGCTTTCTCGACCGCGTCGACCTCATCATAGCGAGCTCGCCTGACATGGTGGAGCACTCGGCGTTCCTCGCTCCGAGGGCCGCGAAATGCCGGGTCGTGCCGTTTGGCATCGATGTCGACGCCTTCGCCGCGACCCCGCAACGCACCGCCAGGGCCGAGACGCTTCGCCAGGGCCACACGCGGCCTATCGTGTTGTTCGTCGGGCGCCTCATCTACTACAAGGGCGCTGACGTGCTCCTCAAGGCGATGCGTGACGTCAATGCGGATCTCGTCATCATCGGCACCGGTCCGCTCGAAAGCGAGCTGCGTGAGATTGCGGCGAAGTCAGGGATGCTCGACAGGGTGACGTTCCTGCACTCCCAGCCGCTCGATGAGCTCGTCGCCTGGTACCACGCAGCGGACCTCTTTTGCCTGCCGAGCGTCGCGCGCTCCGAGGCGTTTGGGCTTGTGCAACTCGAGGCTCACGCGGCGGGCACTCCCGTTGTATCGACAACGCTGACCACAGGGGTTCCCTTCGTGAACCAGGACGGCGTCACAGGACTCACCGTTGCGCCGGGTGATGTCGAGGCGCTCGCACGCGCGCTGCGCACGCTCGTTGACGATCGAGCGCTGCGGGAGCGCTACGGCGCGCAGGCCCTGAAGCGGGCGAGGAGTGACTTCACCGTCGAGCGTATGGCCGCAGAAACGCTCGCAGTGTACGCCGAGGCGATCGAGGCCCGCGCGTGAGCCGTCGCTCGTTCATCGCGCTCGCTCTCGTGTTCGACGCACTATTCGTGAACGTGGGGATAGCCGCAGCGTTCTTCGTGCGTTTTGGCGGTATCCCACCCGCGTTCAACTTCAATGCATATCTCGGCCTTGCTCCCGTGATTACCCTTGTCTACCTGGGTGCCTGCTACATCTACGGCCTCTACGAGCCCGAGCGCACAGAAGGTGCCTGGAGCATCTTCAGGTCCGTGTTCATGGCGGTCACCCTCGGCGCGATCCTCACCGCGGCGATCGCCTTCCTCGCTGGTCCGCGCTTCTTCTCGTTCAGCCGGTTCGCTATCGCGCTTGGCTGGTTGTTCGACATCGTGTTGCTCGTTGGATGGCGGCTGGCGTTTATGGCCGTCACTCAGATTCGCTGGCCCGAGCAGCGCGTGCTCGTGGTCGGGACGGGCAAGGTCGCCCGCGAACTTGCGCGAGAGCTCGCCAAACGAAGCCGCTGGGGCGTTCGCGTCGTCGGCTTTCTGTCCGCGGGCGCAGAAGAGGGAAGCGACGCGCCGGACACCCCGGATAAGCGCACGGAGTCCAGTGGACTCGCCGAGATCGACGGGCTGCCGCTTCTCGGCGGGCCGAGCGAAGCGGGCGCCGTGGCGGCTGCCCACGGTGTCCACAGAATCATCATCGTCTCGCCGGTCGAGCTGCGAGACGTGATCGAGCGGCTCGTCATAGTCGATGAGATAGACGTGCGAGTCGACGTCGTGCCCGAGCTCTACGAGGTGTTCATCGGCACGCTCGATGGAGTCGTCGCGGACATTCCGCTCATGGAGATTACCCGGACCGGGCGTCCCCGCTGGTACGGCGCGTTCAAGCGTGTGGTAGACGCCGTTTTCGCGTTCGCGTTGCTTGTCGCGCTCTCGCCACCGCTGATCGTGATAGCGATCGCCATCACGATTTCCATGGGGTGGCCGGTCCTCTACGTCCAAGAGCGGGTTGGCGCGCAGGGGCGTCCATTTAGGCTCTACAAGTTTCGCACAATGATTCGCGACGCCGAGTCAGCCTCCGGACCGGTGCTCGCCTCGACCGGTGATGCGCGGATCACCCCGTTCGGCCGGTTCTTGCGTACCTACCGGATCGACGAGCTCCCCCAGCTCGTGAACATCCTCAAAGGAGAAATGAGCTTTGTTGGCCCGCGTCCTGAGCGCCAGTACTTTGTCGAGCGGCACATCGCCGAGATTCCCGGCTACCGCGAGCGGTTTAAGATTCAGCCGGGCGTGACCGGGCTGGCGCAGGTTTCTGGAGATTATGCGACTACTCCCGAGCGCAAGCTGAAGTACGATCTCATCTATATGTATCATCAGAACCTGATCATGGACCTGCAGATCATCGCGGAGACCATCCGGGTCGTCCTCACCGGGAAGGGCGCACGGTAGGAAGGGCGCCCCCCAGACCATCCCGACGAAGGAGAACGTGCAGTGGCCGCATCACGCAAGAAGAAGAAGGGCACCCCCTCCGGACAGGCGACGTCCACCGCGTCGGGCTGGGCGGCGATGACGAGCGCTCAGCGTGTGGCCTGGGTCTGCCTCCACGCGCTCGTGTTCTCCGTTCCGGTGGCTATGTCCAACTGGACGTGGGTTCCGGGTGTGATGATGCCGTTCACGGCCGACCAGTTCGACATCGTCAAGGTCTTCGTGCAACGCGGCATCACGCTCGTGGCATTCGCGGCATGGGCGTGGCACGTGCTCGTGAACGGGGGCACGGTCCGGCGCACCAAAGTCGACTACCTCATCTTAGCCGTGCTCGGCTGGTACGCTCTGTCATCGATTTTCTCGATTCACCCGCCTACCGCCATCTTTGGCAAGTACCGCCGCTACGAGGGTCTGCTCTCGCTCGTCACGTACGCGATGATCTACTTTTTGGCGGTGCAGTTCCTGGACCGCCTCTCGCGGGTTCGCTCGATCGCACGCACGCTCTTTTTTTCGGGCATCATCGTCAATGGCTACGGAGTCATGCAGTATCTGGGGCTTGACCCGCTCAGGTGGGGAACGTTGCCGTTCGAGGCGTATCGCTCCTTTTCAACGTTTGGCAACCCCGACCTTCTCGGCGGGTTCGTCGTGATCACTCTCGCGGTCTCGCTCGCCCTGGCTCTTTCGGAGTCTGATTTCCGATGGCGCATCGTGTACTGGTCGGGATTCTTGATCGGCTCGGTGTGTTGGATCACCGCGTTCACTCGCGGAGCGTGGATTGGCGGAGCGGTGGCGCTCATCGCGCTCGGGGTCGCGGTGTGGCGCATGCGCGGGGCGAGCCGTATGACGCGGGTGGACTGGTCGTTTGCGGGCGCCATTGTAGCTGCGGTGAGCGTATTAGTCGTCCGCAGCCTCCAATCGCCGGACCCGGTCATGAACGTCGCCGCGAGGCTCGGGTCGATCCTCGAGTTCGATCAGGGGAGCGCTCTTACGCGCTTTCAGATATGGGACGCCGCGTGGCGCGCGACTCTCGATCGGCCGATCTTCGGATTTGGTCCGGACACGTTCCGTCTCGTCTTTCCGGGCTACAAACCTATCGAGTACACCGAGGCCGCCGGTTACCTCTCGGTTGCCGACAACGTCCACAACTACTTTCTCCAGCTCTCATCTTCGGTAGGCATACCCGGAATGTTGCTGCTCTATGGGCTGTTCGCGTCCGTCGCGGTTCTTTCGGCGCGCAACGCCTTCAAGCGCGCCGAGTCAGACAAGGACGTTTCACGTCTCATTCTTGCGGGGATGTGGGCCGCTTCCGCCGGCTACGTCGTCAAACTCTTCTTTGGGCTCTCGGTCACCGGTGTGACGTTCCTGCTGTGGATCGCGATGGCCGCGCTCATGGCCCCTCTCGCACGTACTGTCGAGATCAGGCCGCCGTCATGGGGCGTCCCGGCCGCGCTCGTCATCTTTGCCGTGGCCGCGGTTGCCTCGTGGGGCAATCTCGTCTACCTGATGGCCGACAACGCTCACCTCCAGACCAAAATCGGCGCCACATACGAGGAGCGTGTGGCCAGCGCCGAGACGGCGATCAGGCGCAACCCGTTCAATGACATCTACCGAGCAGAGCTCGGGCTCGTGCACGCGGAAGCGTTCTCTTACCTCGCGTCGCAAATCAGGTTGGCCGAAAACCAGGGCCAGGACGCGACCATGATGCGGGCTGAGGCACAGCGCGTGTTCAATCTCGCGGAGGCCGAGTTTCTAGAGACAATCGAGTTTGTCGAGTACGAGTACGACAACTACGTTTTTCTGGCGAATCTCTACAACAATGGCGTGGGCGTACTATCAGCCGAGTACAATGAGAAAGCGCTCGCGATCGGGCGCAGGGGTATCGCCGTCAGTGAGTTCGGGCCCGCGATACGCCTGCAATACGCCATAGCGCTCCTCGACGCCGGTGATATTGAGGAGGCCGAGAGGCAGATGCGGGCGGCGGTTGAGATGGACTCGCGCTTCGCCGACACGCACATGCTGCTTGCCGAGATCCTCGCCCAACGCGGTGACGCGGCCGGCGCGCTTGAGTACTACCAGAAGGTCAAGGCGATCGACCCCGCTTATCCTGGGATCGACGAGATGATCGCCAGAGTGGAGACGGTGACGGGGGATTAGGCGGCATCGCGCCGCATGAAGGAGAACGACATGGCTAGCGCTACCGCCACCGTACCGCCAACCACCGTGCAGCGCCTGCCGGTCTACTTGCGCTGCCTCATCCAGGCGCAAGCGATGCGGATGCCCGTGGTCAACTCGGTCCAGATCGCCGAGATGGCGGGTACCAACGCGGCGCAGGTGAGGAAGGACCTGTCGTATCTCGGAGAGTTTGGGACGAGAGGCGTGGGATACGACGTCGAATCGCTCATCACCCATCTGTCGCGGAGGCTCGGCATCGCGGAGCAGCGGAGGGTAGCGATCGTGGGCTACGGGCGTCTCGGCAGTGCGCTTCAGGGATATCACGGGTTCGATGAGCGTGGCATGAAGGTTGTGGCGGTCTTCGATGCGGATCCGGCCAAGGTAGGCGGGTCGGCTGACGGGCTCACCATCGAGCACGTCGACCGGCTCGAGTCGGTGATCGAGCGCGAGCAAGTCGAGATCGCGGTTCTCACCGTACCCGGCCCAGCGGCCCGGGCGGTCGCGGATCGCGTCGTGGCGGCTGGTGTCAGGGCGATCATGAACTTCGCGCCCGTACGGCTGATCGTGCCCGACGATGTTACCGTACGTCAGGCAGACATGGCAGCTGAACTGCAGATACTCGCCTTCCACCTCAATCCGTCGGAAGCGATGGGATGAAAGCGCCGTCTGGCGGAAAGGGCCGGGCTTCCCAGTGGCTTATCGTGTGCACCGCGACCCTGTCGGTCGCGGTCGTGACCACGGGGGTGCTCGTCGCCGTGCAGTTGGTTCGCGCCCAAGCCCCCGGACTGGCAACGGGCGCGCGTTCCGGGGCGGTCGCGGGAACCCATAGCGCGTCGCCGTTCGTGGAGGCGGTGAGCCATCAACAAGCCGAGCGGTACCGGGATGCCCTCGAAGTGTACGAGGCGGTACTTGCCTCTGACCCAGACAACATCGAAGCGCTGTATGGACGGGGGACCGCACTGCTCGATCTGGGGCGGGTAGATGACGCGGAGAAATCATTGCGGGCTGCTCTCGCGATCGACCCGCGACACGTCGGCGCGGCCTACACTCTGGGTACGCACTATCTGGAAGCTGGGCGTCACAGCGAGGTGATCGAGGTCGTCGGTCCAGCGTCGGAGCACGCCTTGGGCGCTGCTGACACGGCGTGCCTGATGGCGCTCGCCTACGAGGGAATGGGTGACACCGCGATGGCCGAGAGGTACTACCGCAGAGCACTTGCGTACGTGCCTGATGCCTCGCTCGCGCTTGAGGGCCTTGCACGGCTAGGGGTGGGACCGTGATCGATGAGAAGCGTGACGAGTCGGTTGAGCTTGAGCAAGCTGGCGGCGGGATTGCCAGGACCCCCTTGAGACTTCAGCCGCTCGCGTGGCTTTCTTTGCTGCTTGGGATCGCCCTCGTGGTGCTCCTCGTCGTCCTCGCGCTGCTGCTGAATCCGCGAGCGCTCGTCACGGAAGGTGGAGCGCCCGTAGGGGGCATCGAGCCCATCCTGTTGATCGAGGGGCCGGGACGAGGCGAAGCGCCGGCGTTCAACCGTCCGCTTGACGTTGCGTTCGGTATCAACGATCGCATCTACGTAGTCGACTCCGACAACAACAGGATCGCCGTCTTCTCGCGACAAGGAAGATTTCTCTTTGAGTTCGGCGGGTTTGGGATAACCAAACCCTCACCCGGGTTCGAGGCCACATGGGAGGAGGGTCTGCTGAACTTTCCCCTCGGCATTGATATCGATGATGACGGGACCGTCTATATCGCCGATTTTCGCAACGATCAGATCCAGGTCTTCGACGCCGAAGGTGAGTTCATCCGGCGTTTTCCCGATCCCGCGACAAGAGTTGGAGCGGGGGCGTCGGGACAGGATGGAACGGGGATCGCCGTGACCTCACTCGCGGTCCACGACGGACATGTCTACGCCACAGACTCCTACCAGGTGGTCGTGTTTACCACTGAAGGTGAGTTTGTCCGGCAGTTTGGCAGACCCGGTGTCGGACCGGGCGAGTTCGACCGGCCCAACGGTATCGACGTCACCGAAGACGGAATGGTGGTGGTGGCCGACTCAAACAACTCCCGGATCCAGATGTTTACCTCTGATGGCGAGTTGGAGTGGGTGACGGGCGACAAGCGCCGTGTCACGGCCCTGGGCGCGTCTGTGGAAGACCCTGATGCGGTGTTCGGTCTTCCACGAGGCGTGACCGTGCTAGACGACGGTACCATCGCGGTCGTGGATTCGTTTGAGTACGACATCGTGCTGCTCGCGCCAGACGGCAGGATTCTCGGTCGGCATGGTCAGCGGGGCGTCCAGCCAGGTGAGCTCAATCTGCCTAACGGCATCAGCTCCTCAGGTGACCTGCTCGTGGTCGCTGACAAGGAGAACAACCGCATCCAGGTTCTTCGTCTTGCCAGGTAGGAGTCCTTACGAAGATGGCACGCAGGTTGCGTGTATCACCAGTGAAGACAAGTGCATAGGTTCACGCTCGCTCCACACCCGGTACACGCCGTCTCCGTTTGTCGGACCACCGTCTGGCCTGGTAGTATGGGTTGTTGGGGGTACCGAGCGCATAGCATGATGGGAGATGTACCGCCCAGTGATTCGCCCGCTGATCATTTTCGCCTTGGCGTGTCTATCCGCTCTGTCCCTCGCGGTGATACCTGCTTTTGCCTACGATGAGCTCGACCCGCCGTCTGGCCGCGCCTGTGTCGACTGCCACGGGTTCGCTCCCGACGACTCGGGCACCGGCGCCCCGCACGATAGATCTGGCCCGCACGGCGCGTACACGTCGACCACACAGAAGTGCCGAGTGTGCCACTCGGTCCACCAGGCGCCCAGCAGTTTCGTGCTCCTTCCCGCAGACACCGTCAAGGAAGTGTGCGAATCGTGCCATGACGGTACCGGCGGGCGTGGGGTCTACGGCGTGATCAAGGCACGCACGGGGGTTGATCCGTCCTCTGGTCACCGTGTGGGCGCGGACGCCACCCGGACGATCCCGGGAGGCAATCTCGACGGCACACCTCGCGCGGTGGTGTTCTCGGGTGTGAACGGGACTCTGACTTGCACCGATTGTCATTCGCCTCACGGTACGACGTCGCGGACCATCCAGCCATTCATTGGTGACAGGTACCGTTCCAGTGTAGCGACCGCTACGTTGCTCGAGACCACGTCGCAGCCGACAAACCGTTTGCTGCGCAACCGGCCCACCGGAGCCGAGACGACCGCTACCGTCTACGGGACCGGTTGGTGCGCGACGTGTCATCAGGGACATCTCGGAGGATCCGGGGGGGCGATGAACCATCCGGTCCAGCAAAACGATCACTTCTACTACAACTATCTGCCGGTACTCACCTCGCACGGCGCGAGCGAGACGGTTCTCGGCGAGCCGGGCCAAACGCGCCTTGGCGGGTCGAATCTCGGCTACCAGATGCCCGATTTGCGAGGCAGCGGGGAGCACACCAGAACCGCCGAGTGGCGGATCTCGCCGTTCCCGCTGTGCCAACAGTGCCACGAGGACATAAGGGACGCCACACAGCCCTTCACCGTCACCGCCGCCGATGGCTCCGCTGTGACAGACAACCCGCGTTTCCACGTCTTCCCACACGAGAGCAACGCGCAACGGCTTCTCATAGTGCCGCCGGGTCAGAACTCAACCTACACCGACGGGCTCTGTTTGAACTGTCACTTGCCGTGAAGCGGGGGACAACTCCCCTTCGCGAGTTGAGATATACTAAGCTTCGTTAGGCAACGCCAATGCGACCACGGTGGTGTGCCGAAGTCGTGCGGAGGAAGGCGAAAGGCGGCAGAGCGGCACTATGCGCAGGATTCGGATCGTGAACGGATTCACCGACCCAGCCCTCCGTCCCCGCTACATCATCTGGACCGGTTCGATAGTTATCGGACTTGCCGCGTTCGTGATCGTTGCACTCGGCGTGACGTCGACAAACTGGTTTTGCGCCGAGGGGTGCCATAAGGTCCAAGCCGATACGATCATCTCGTTCGAGCGCTCGGCTCATTCAAACCTTCAGTGCATGGCGTGCCACATGAAGGTGGACGCCGACCCGGTCTACTTTGTGCTCCACAAGGCTGAGGCACTCGGAGAGCTCTATCTGACCGCAACGAACAAATACTCACTGCCGCTCAATCCAGACTCTCACGTGGCGCTGTCGGCGAAGTACTTCCCCGAGAAGCAGTGCACACAATGTCACGACCTCGAGAAGAGGCCCGTGACGCCGAGTCCGGGCATCATCATCGACCACGCAATCCACTCAGAAAAAGACATCCACTGCACGGTCTGCCACAACCGGGTCGCGCATCGCGAGGATTTCGAACTCACTCTGACTGATCCCAATACCGGTGAGCCCAATCGCAAGCACGACGATTTCATGGAGATGACGGCGTGCTTCCGGTGCCACACGATTACCGGGGAGTCACCGAGCGGCATCGCTGCGCCTGGGGCGTGCGAAGCGTGCCACACGCCCGATTTCGATCTGATGCCCGCGAACCACAAGGAAGAAGGGTTCTACACGCCGTTCGGCGACTCGAGCGGGCACGCCCGTCTTGCCAACGAGGATCTCGCCCGCAGGCAGGCGCTCGAAGCGACGAAGGCCGCCGAGGGCACGCCGACAGTCGAGCCAAAAGAAGGCGGGTTGGATCTTGTGCCTGTCGCCGAGGTGGGATACTGCTCGACTTGCCATGATGAGCAGCGCTTCTGTATCGACTGCCACGGGATCGCCATGCCGCACCCAGCTGATTTCGCCGAGAACCATACGGAGGACGGCAAGGAGCGGCCCGACGTCTGTCAGACGTGCCATGCTACGGCCCCGGGCACCAATTTCTGCAACGACTGCCACCATGAAGGCAACGACCCGTCACGTTCTTGGCTCTCTCAGCACACGGAACCGGTTCGAGAAAGTGGCGCTAATGCGTGCTTCGAGTGCCACGCACCCACATTCTGCGCCGTGTGTCACGTACGTCAGGGAGTTCCCGACCCGCTATAGGGAAGGGTTCGTCAAGCAACCTTGCGCATCCTGAACGCGATTAGGTATGCTTTGTGAATGGGTACTCTAATCCACGAGGGCGTTTTACCGCGTCCCCCGTGTTGGTACTCACACATGTCTATCGCATGACCGTCCAGGGTGAGGAGTCACAACGTGCCCGATTTGAACCGCATTCCCGAAGCGACCGTCTACAGGCTGTCGCTCTACCACTGCTATCTCGGAGAGCTCATCCGCCGAGGAAGTGCCGATGTCCGGGTGACTTCGCGTGAACTCGCTAAGGAGCTTGACATTCGCGAAGAGACCGTACGGCGTGACCTGTCCTACGTAGGGGGGGTCGGGAGGCCTGGCGCAGGCTACCAGCTGTTTGTGCTCTTCGAGGCGTTGCAGCAGTTCCTTGGTTTGTGCGATGAGTACCCGATCATCCGTGTTGGGACCGCGCAGATGCTCCAGGCTCTGCAGGTCGTGTTCCCAGCCGATGCGTATGGTGTGAGGCCAGTGGCCTACTACTCCGAGCTTCCCGAAGACGTTGGGACGGTTGTGGGGGGTATCGAGGTCCGTCACGTGACCGAGATACCGAGGCTGGACGTGTCTCTTGAGGTGCGCGTCGCGCTCGTGGCCTGCTCCCCAGGGTGGATCGACCCCGTGCTGGAGATGCTCAACGAGGCGGACGTCACGGGGGTGCTCCTGCTCACTCCGAAGGTCAAACTTGACCGTCCGGAGCGCATGAATGTGCGTCACATTCGCATGCCTTGCGACATCAAGTCACTTGCCCATGGCTGCCGGATTCCATCGGCAGTGGGCGTCTAGCGCTCGCTGGTGACGAGTGCGTCGTTGGAGCGCGCCGTTATTATGGTATTCGACGCGCGCCGCAGTCGGCCCGCCTCCGCTTGCATGACGCATAAGAAATCGATAACATAATTATTAGTGTTTCGGTTATTTGTGCGGTCGCCAGCAGCTTGAGGATCGATCCGCGCGTAGGCGCCATGGCGGCGACGACGAAAGGGGCTCTCGGTATGAACAGGTCGCTACTAGTGGCGGTGGGGCTGCTCACGGTGCTAGCTCCAGCGCTCGTGCTCTCGGGTTGCGGAAACGGCGATGGCGGCGAGGCGACCCAGCCGAGCGGTCCAGTCGTTCGCGTCGGCTCGATGCTTGACTCGGAAGGGACGATCCTCGGCTCGATGGTGATCCAGATGCTCGAAGCCAACGGAATTCCGACCGAGGACAGAACCAAACTCGGGACGCCGGACGTGGTGCGCGCGGCGCTTCTTGAGGGCGAGATCGACGCAACCATAGATTACACGGGCAACGGCCAGTACTACCACGAGGGCGAGGAAGGGCTTCCTCGGTGGAAGAACGCCGCCGAAGCGTACGCGGCGATTGTCGAGCTGGACCGCGAGGTCAACGACATCGCGTGGCTGACCCCCGCGCCGGCCAACAACAGCGAGTTCATCGCGACTACGGCGGTGCTTTCTGACGCCGAGTCGGTCGTGACCATGGAGGATTTTGCGGCGTACGTGAATGCTGGCAAGCCGGTCAAGCTCATCGCGTCTCAGACCTGGGTCGACAACCCGCTCGGCCTCAAAGGCTTTGAGGAGGCATACGGCTTTACGCTCACTGACGATCAGCTCGTCACGTTGGCGACCGGCAACACCGCCGAGATGCTCGCGGCGCTCGCCCGCGGCACGGACGGTGTGAACTTCTCGCTCACGTATGGCACCGATGGCCAACTTGCCGATCTCGGCCTGGTCGTGCTCACCGACACCAAAGACGTCCCACCGGTCTACGAGCCTACACCCGTGTTCCGTGGCGAGATCATCGACGCGTATCCACAGATCGCAGACATCCTCAAACCGGTGTTCCTTAGCTTGAACCAGCAGAAGCTGCAGGAACTCAACGCGAAAGTCGCGCTGGGTGAGCAGGATCCGGTGAGTGTCGCCAGGGATTATCTGCAAGCCAATGGGTTTGTCGAGTAGCACCGGCTCAAGGGCGGCCGCCACCCGAGCGTTGGCCAGGATCCACGCGGCAACGGTTGGCGGTCCGCGGCGGAGCACGGTCGTTCTTGCGCTCACCGGATCGACGCTCGCGACGGCTTCGCTTATCGCTGGGCCGTACCTGTGGTTTCGGCCCAACCGGATCCTTGACGGAGCGTCGGTGACGGCTCTCGAAGCGTTCGGTGCGACCGGATGGCTGCTCGTCGCGCTCTGGATTGCTTCCGGCGTATTGGCTCTGCGGCCCGGCGCTCTCGCCGCGTTGGGGGGAGGCCCCGCGCGCGGGCTTATCGCGACCATCGCGCTCGCCGCGACCTTCGCGTTGGCCGGAGAGGCTGCCGCCGCGTTTGCCGAGACGTCGGAGCGTGTCGCCCGGACGTCGTTTGGCGCGAGCTACTACGTGGGGCTTTTCGGAGCGTTTCTCGTGCTCTACGCTGCCGCCGCGGATTCACGGAATCGCTGGTTGCGCGCGCTTGTCTGGCTCGCGCCGCTTGCGGCTCTCACGGCTCTCGCCGTCACCGGGGTCCTCGATGAGATTGGCATCGTGCGTGAGTGGTCGATGTGGCGCGACACATTCTCCCGCGAGATACGCCGTCATCTCGCGTACGCGCTTGGCGCAACGATTGGGGCGGTGGCCGTCGGCGTTCCCTTGGGGGTCCTTTCGGCGAAGAACCGCCGTGCCGAGACGCTCGTGATGGGTGCGCTCAATGTTGGCCAGGTCTTCCCGGCACTCGCGTTTGTGGGTCTGATGATGCCGCTCCTAGGGGTAGTGGGCGACAGGATCTCATTTCTCGGCGCACTGGGTGTGTCGGGCATAGGATGGGCGCCCGTGCTTGTGGTGCTGCTCGTGTACGCTTTGTATCCGGTGACGCGCAACACGACGGTGGCGATACGCCGACTTGACTCATCGGTCCTCGACTCGGCGAGAGGGATGGGCATGGGACGGTGGCGCTTGCTTGCGGAGGTGGAGCTCCCGCTGGCGTTCCCGGTGGTGCTCGCCGGAGTGCGCGTCGCGCTCGTGCAGAGCACAGCGGGCGCGATCGTCGCGGCGTTTGTTGGCGGAGGGGGTCTTGGCGCGATCATGTTCTTTGGGCTTGAGCAGACAAGCATGGATCTCGTGCTCGTTGGAGTAGTGCCGATCGTCGCGCTCGCGCTCGCTTTCGACACGGGGTTGCGCACCCTCGAAAAGGTCGCGAGCAGGCCTGGGACTCCGGTGACATCGCAGTGATCGAGCTTTGCGACGTCACCAAACGCTACGGTGCCAACACCGCGGTCGACAGTGTCTCGTTCGTGGTCCCTGAAGGCGAGCTCACGGTCTTGCTCGGTCCGTCGGGCTGCGGCAAGACCACGCTTTTGCGCACCATCAACCGCATGGTTGAGCCCGATGGTGGCGAGGTCCTCATCGACGGTGCTCCGATCACCGCGAGTTCGCCTGAGGAGTTGCGGCGCGGCATCGGGTACGCCATCCAGAGCGTAGGCCTCTTCCCGCACATGACCGTTGCGCGCAACATCGCGACCGTCCCGCGGCTGCTTGGCTGGGACGCGGGGCGCATCTCCGCCCGCGTAGTCGAGCTGCTCGCTCTCGTCGGGCTCGATCCCGCGGTCTTTTCGGGGAAGTGGCCCCACGAGCTTTCCGGCGGCGAAGCGCAGCGGGTGGGGGTGGCGCGCGCCCTTGCGGCCGACCCCCCGGTGCTTCTCATGGACGAGCCGTTTGGCGCACTCGACCCGATCAACCGCGAGCGCCTCCAGCGCGAGTTCGCCGAGCTCCACCGCACCCTCGGCAAGACCGTCGTGTTTGTCACCCACGACATCGAGGAGGCGGTCTTGCTGGGCGACACGATCGCACTCATGCGTGACGGCCGTATCGTACAGTCAGGGTCACCAGAGGAGCTGTGGCGTGCGCCAGCCAGCGAGTTCGTTCGCGACTTCTTTGGCGAGGAGTTTGGGTTACGGATACTCGCGCGCCACAGAGTCGGTGATCTCACGTACGGTTCACTGGCCGAGGAGGACCACGGCGCCGGGACCCTTCCGCTGCCACGGGTCGCGCCGGAGACAAGCCTGCGCGACGCGCTCGCGGTCATGGTGACCGGGGCTTGCGACAAGGTTGTTGTCGTCGACGGGCAACGGATGCTCGGCTCGCTCACGTTCTCTGAAGTCGTGAGAGGAGTGAGACGAGCGCGATGACCGCGTACGAGCCGGGAATCAGGCGCAATCCGTGGATTCCAGCGGCGCTGCTCGCCGCGCTCATGTTCTGGACGTTTTCAACACCGGGGGTCGAAGCGGTGTTGCGTTTCTTCTTTCCTCAAGCTGTCACGGTGACCTACGATCGCTCGCCGATGTGGCATTTTCTCCTTGATCACCTCACCATCGTCGCGGCGGGCGGGACGATCGCCATAGGGATTGGGGTGGCGGCTGGGTTGTTCGTGCTCAGCCCGCTCGGCCGTCCTTTCCGGGACATAGTGATGCGAATCGCGACATTCGGCCAGTCGATCCCGTCGGTCGCGATCATGGCGATAGCTGTACCGTCGATCGGTTACGGGTCCCGGACGGTTCTGCTCGCGCTTGTCATCTACAGCGTTTTGCCGGTGATGGTGAACGTCGTCGCGGGGATTGAGGGAGTGCCAGCATCCGCTGTCGAAGCGGGGCGCGGAATGGGGATGACGCGCGCTGAGCGGCTCCGGCTCATCGAGGCGCCGATCGCGCTTCCCGTCATCATGACCGGGATCAAATCGATGCTTGTCATCATGGTGAGCGCCGCCACCTTAGGAGCGGTGGTTGGTGCGGGAGGTCTCGGCGTGCCGATCCTATCTGGGATCGGGAGCTTCAACGACGCCGTGATCGCGTACGGAGCGGTGCCGCCGATCCTTCTTGCGTTGCTCGTCGATCAGACTCTGTAGGGGCGGCGCCGCCGTTTCTCACACGAAGTCGCGCGGTATGCGGTATGCGCGTCGGCGCTCGTACACGAGACGTTCGTTCTCGTTCGCCGCGTACGTCTCGGTCACGTGGAAGTACCTGGCGTCGCACGTCATCTCGCTTATCACTCGCACGCTCCAGGTCAGATCCGTTGACTCGCTGCGCGTCTCGCGGGCGCAGCGCACGGTCGCCGAGAGAGGTTTGCCCTCGGTGATTACGTAGACGTCACTGCTTGACTCGGTATAGCGAGCGCCCGTTGCGGGGATGGTCCGCGCGCGCCGCTCCCTGTCGGTGATCGTGTGCGTGCCATCTTCGACAGTGACGGTCCGCGTGCGTCCCGGGACCGGCGGCTCGGTACCCGTGTTTGCGTGCGGGCTTTGCGCTGCGGCGACTTCTGGCGGCTCGAAGGCTGGTTCGGCGCGTCCGGCGTCCGCTTTGCTGTCGCGTACGGGAAGCTCCAGAGAGCTCGGTCCGTCTACGGCCACCCGCATCTCGAGTGGTTCCGGCGACGGCCACGCGTGCGGCCAGTACGTGGGGGACAGAGCGAGCCGGATGCGGTGGCCTGCGGAAAAGCGGTAGCCGCACACTCGCGACTCGATGCGTACGTCCATCTGGGCGTTTGGCACGCACGCGACCGGTGACTCGTGACCTTCGCGGTGCGTGAGATTCAGCATGCCCCAGCTCACGAGGAGTGACGACCCATCGGGCGCCACATCTTCGAGCCGCACCGCGATGAGCGCCAGCGGCTGGTCCACACGCACGCGCACGCGTACGACCGGGTGTCCGAGCACATCGAGCGGCGCGTCGAGCGGCTGTGTAGTGAAGGTGAGCGAACGCTCGTCGTCTGGACGCTGGTCACCGGCGATTTCGTCCGGACCGCCGTTCGCGCACCACACGCCCGCGGCTTGTCCGCACTCCTGATTGCTGGGAAGCAAGAGCTCAGGCCAGGCGGGCTCGCCGGGAGTTTTGTGCGCGCTCTCGCCGGCGGATAGCGTCCCGCGGGAGGTGAGACGGTAGGCGGAGGTGCTTACCAGCGCCGGAGGCCAGCGTTCCTCGGCTACCCAACGTCCGGGACGGGTGGCGTGAAACGTCGCGGGCGCCACCCACTCTTCTATCCAAGCGCGCAGAAGCGGCTCGTCCATCACGTCGTTATCGATGCCTTTGAGCCAGTGATCCCACCACCGCACCGCTTCGTGCAAGAATCCGATCGCCGGGCCAGGGACGCCCTCGTAGGGAAACATGTGACCCCACGGGCCGATGAGCCCGAGCCGCGGGACGTCGAGGTGTTCGAGCAGGCGCGGCACGGCGTTGGTGTACGCGTCGGCCCACCCGCCTACGACCATGACCGGGCACTCGATCGCGCCGTACTCCTCGGCGACGGAGCCGTGCTTCCAAAACGCGTCACGCCGCTGGTGCGAGATCCAGTCGCGGGCGAGATGGGGGGCGTTTACGAGCCGGTGCATCCACATCTCGCGCCACCGGGGTCCCGCGAAACGCGGGTCGGGCGGCTGGATCGGGTAGGTGAGCATCGAGGCGGCCCACTTGAGCATGTCGGAAGCGAGCAGGCAGCCACCCATGTAGTGGCAGTCGTCGCGGTAGCGGTCGTCGGTTGAGGCGTGCGTGATGATAGCTCTGAGCCGCGGTGGGCGGCGGGCGGCGACCTGGAGTGCGTTGAATCCGCCCCACGAGTAGCCGATCATGCCTACTGAGCCGTCGCACCAGGGTTGCTCGGCGAGCCATTCGATCACTTCGAGCGCGTCATCGTGTTCCTGGGCGAGATACTCGCCGGCGAGCAGTCCATCAGAGGATCCCGTTCCGCGGAGGTCGACCCGGACCGAGGCGTACCCGTGTGCGGCGAAGTACGGGTGGCGCATGGCGTCGTCGAGAGCGGTGCAGTCGTCTTTGCGGTACGGCAGGTACTCGAGCACGGCAGGGACGGGGCCAGCCGTGCCGTCAACCGGGCGCCAGACGCGCGCCGCAAGACGCGTCCCATCGGAGAGCGGGATCCAGACGTTCTCGATCTCCTTCACGCGGTACGGGAACCCGGTGCGCTGGCGGGGTCGGCTCGTGCGCGTCTTCGCATCCATCGCGTCAGTGTAGCCGATGGAGCACGCGTTCCTGTTCGCCGAGAAGGATTCGCCGCGAAAGAAGTCTACCCTCCCGAATCCCCAGAGCCTTCTGAGCCGCCCTCAGGCCCGCCGTTGGTATCGCTGGGAGGTGTTGTGGTCTCCTCGGCGGATGCGTCTATCGTGGCCGCAGGGTCAGGGATGTGCCAGTACCACTCCTCCTCAAGCAACGTGGCGGCGGCCACCCGGTCGCTTTCCCACGTCTCCGCCGGGGCGACGGCGACGACGAGCACCTCGCGATCGTTGGTGCGTGCGATCACGTAGTCCGCCGCGAAATGGTTGCCTCGGGCGTCGATGCCGGTCACATGGCGCTTGTGAGCGATGCGGTTGCCGAGCCGCGTGTCCTGCACGTCACCGGTCTCGTATTCCTGCCACTCGCGCTCTTTCGCCCGGTTGCTGATCAGCGTGGTGAGCGCGTCCGCCGGCTCTCCCTCGGTCGGGACGACGACGAAGATAAGCACGGAGAGTGCGTCGAAGACGTCTTCAGTAGGAAACTCGCTGCCCGCGTAGACGCTCATGAAGCTCGGTTGGACGTTGACCTGCCAGTCTTCCCGTACCTTGATGTGGAACAGCCCGGTCGGCTCCCCGTAGCTGCGCAGAGCTGGTTCCTTCGCGCATCCGGTCACGCCGCCGAGAGGCACGGCCACAAGAAGGGTCAGGGCGAGAAACAGGCGGGTCGCGGTACCAAGAGCGACATGGGGGTTTTGCATGGTGTCTCCATTCAGGTTCGCGCGGGTGATACCATTGTATACCGGCACAGGTATGAGGACGACCCTGGTTGCCCCGATGAGTCAAGCCGGCCGCGACTGGACGGCGAAATACTACCACAGGCATTTGTGAGGTTGATATCGTTTTCACAAACTCCACATCGATGACGCAATCTCCGTGGAAACTCCATCCGGGTGAGGTATTCGGTTGGAGCGAACTCGTTACACTGTTCACGAACTTCGCATCGAGCCGCGAGACGGCGCACCATTCGGGGCGTCGACGCTCGACGGTCCGTCGCTAGGGAAGGCCGATGGCACTCATACCGCCCCGGGTCAGCCGGAGAGCACGCTCACGAGTCCGGCGTGACGCGTGGCGCACTGCGCTTCCCATTCTTGTTGTTGGCTGCCTCGTCTTGAGTGTAGTGGTGGTAGCGGGAGGCTCCGCGGTCCGGCGGGACGTCGGGTGCGGACTTTGCCACAGGGGGCATGTCGCCGCCAACCGGGATTCCGCTCACCAAGGACTCAGGTGCGCCGAGTGCCACGCGTCTCCGGGCGCGGCTGGTATAGTGGCGGACGGTTTGCGTTCGATCAGGTGGCTTTCCGTCTCGCCGTTTCGCGAGGCGAGGCCTGGCTTTGCGCCTGAGAGAGCGTGCCGCGAGTGTCACTCGTTCGCTCTGACGTCGACAGTGACGACGTACGTACGTGTGCGCCACGCGGACTTCGCCGAGGAGCGGTGCGCGAGATGCCACGCGGGGACAGGTCACCGAGTCGACGCCGAGCGCCGTTGGTACGCCGGACCGCTCATGGAAGATTGCACCGGGTGTCATCGAGTCTCCGGGACCAACGTTGACGCGTGCTACGTGTGCCATCCTCCCGGCCTCACCCGGCAGCGCCCGGAAGACGAGAGAGCGACGGTGTTCACGGCGTCCCACGGCGCCGGTTGGCAGCGCGCGCACGGCATGGGCGACATGTCCGGGTGCACTACGTGCCATGTCCCCGCCGACTGCGCGAAATGCCACGGGATCCCTCTCCCGCACCAGCAGGGGTGGCAGCGCGTCCACGGCGACGGCCTGACCGAGCCGGTTCGCGAGCGGTGCTCGGCGTGTCACGATCCCCAGTGGTGCACCGATTGTCACGGGGTCGAGATGCCGCACGGCGACGGTTTCCTCCCAGCGCACGGGGGTCTTGCCGAGGGGCTCGAGGACGTGTGCTACCGATGTCACGTCGAAGCATCGTGCGCGCAGTGTCACTACAGCGCCGAGCACAACCAGACGCCCGGTGTCGACTATCACTTCGGGGCGGGTGATCCCCAGTGATTGACCAACTCATCGCCGACATCATTCTCCGCGTACGCAGCGGCTTGCTCGTCTTTCAGCAGCAGATTCCCCGGATAATCGAGGATCCTCGGGCTTATCCGAGAGAAGCGATGCTGCTGGCGGTTCTCGTGGTACTCGTCGGCGTATTCATCATCCTTGTGCTCTACGCCATGTGGGAAGCGTACCTCGATCAGCGGGAGCGCCGACGGCTTGGCGTTCGCGTGCGCAAGGTGCGGCGGTGGCGCGTGCCGGCGACCGCGTTCGTCGCTCTCGTTTTCGGCCTCTTCGTGGTATCGCTCGCGCCGATGGCGCCACAGGCCGGCAGCGCGTGCGGTGTGTGTCATGCCGTTCGGGGCGCCGTGGACAGCTGGAACGCGAGCGCTCACAATCGCACGTCGTGTTACGGGTGCCACGCCGCGCGCGGTCCGCTCGGCGCCATGGCCGCCTCGGCGGGAGGGGCCGTCCGGATCTTGAGCTCCGCCCAACGCGAGGGCCGAGTCTACGAGGGCTCGTGCCTGGCGTGTCATCGTTCGATAGTTGACAGCGTCGTTGGCGCGTCCGTCCGGATGCGCCACGCCGACGTGATTGAGGCGCGGATGTCGTGCATCGAGTGTCATGGCAATGTCGGTCACTACTCCGCTGATGAGACCTCCGAGCCGCGACTACAACGCAACCGGATGTCGCTGTGCCTAACGTGTCACGACGATGTGAAGGTCACCTCGGAGTGCGACACGTGCCATGAGGGCAGGCCCTTCGACATCGCCTCGGCGCCAGCGGGAACGATGGAGACGCCGATGGCGGTCACGTGCAGCGGGTGCCACTCGGACGTGACCCAGGCCGCGTGCGTTGAGTGTCACGGGCTCGAGATGCCGCATCCGCGACCGGAGTTCCTGAGAGTACACGCGGGGATGTCATACCGGCAGCCGTCGCTGTGCACGCGTTGCCATGAACTTGCCGAGTCGGCTCAAGATCAGGCGTGCGCGTGTCACGACCAGGATGTCAACATCCACGGCACGTACAGCGAGTGGTTTCCGAGTCATGGTCCCATCGCACGTCAGAACGGCCCTGGCGCGTGCATGTGCCACGATGACGGGCGGTCTTGCGGGAGGTGCCACGACGTGTACCCGTTTTAGGTTCTGAATTGTTGGAGATTTCACGAAGGTTTGCCGTTGCTGTTGTAGGCGGTACCTGGGATTGGTAGGATACGCGGCGGGGTATCACATCCGGCGCGATGATCAGCACTCCGTCATGCACTGGCCGTCTGAGCACGTGGAAGAGGTGGGAACGTTGGCACCTGCAGCGCCAAAGGTCCGTCGCGTATCAGGCGGTCCGAGCAAAGTGACGTACGGTCTTCTCGGCGTCGTGGCCGTGCTAATCGTCGTGGTGGGCGTCTTGCTTCTCGGCGGTGACCTGTTCAATCAAACACCGCAGAACGATCTCGAGCGCGACCACCGGATGCTGGTGGAGGCGCTAAGAGACAACCCGGACAATCCCGGGGTACTCATGACGCTTGCCGAGGTCGAGTACGAGATGGGCCGCAAGCGGGATGCGATGGACCGGGCCGCGCGCGCGTCTGAGGTGGCGAGCGCCACGCCGGGAATCAACGTCCGCTACGCGCAACTTCTCATGCTAGAGGAACGCTTCGAGGAGGCGGAGGCAGCGGCGAACAAGGAGATCGAAATCGCTGGGACCAGATCGGGTCACCCTTACTTCATCCTCGCGCAGGTCCTGCGCGCGCAAGGACGGCTCGACGAGGCGATTGCGCAGGTTGAGATCGCCATACGTATCGACTACTACGCGGCTGACATGAAGATCCTCTACGGCGACATGCTGGTCGAGGCTGATCGGAAAGACGAGGCGATCGATCAGTACAATGAGGCGCTGCGATACCTGCCGGACGACCCGCGCATCGTGAAGGCCCTTGAATCGCTCGGCGTCACGGTCGCACCCTCTGACGGGTCGAACCCGCACGCGCCGGTCGGTCCGAGCGAAGAAATGACGGTGCCTGTCGACGAGTTGATCGACGGACTTTTCGAGAATCAGCAGCCGTAGCGCACGCGCGCTTGAAAGGAGCACCCGTCACATGAGCTCGAACAAGCGTCTGGCGATAGTACTCGGGGTTATCTTGCTCCTCATTCTGGGCCTCGCTGTCTTCTATCTGTACCTGCAAGGCGGAGCGACCGAGCAAGGCGAGCAAGAGCACACAGCTGAGGACGGACTCATCCCCATCCGTTCGATCTACGCGTTTGGTGAGCGCAACATCCGTCTCCCCGTGGGCGTAGGGGCCGATGACAACGGGGGGTTCTTCGTCACCCTGCGCGACTCGGCCGCTGTGGTCGAGTTCGACCGGAGCGGTGACTACGTTCGTCACTGGGGAGAGCGCGGCACGCAGGCGGGTCAGTTCCTCGTGCCTCTGGGTGTGGCCGTAGACCGCCTGGCGGGCCACGTCTACGTGGTGGACCGGGGCCGTCTCCGGCTGATTTGCTTCAACGAGTCCGGGGAGTACCTCTGGGAGGTTCCTATCTTGCGCCCGATCTCGGTGACCGTCGCCGCGAACGGGGACGTCTATGTGACCGCCGAGGGGGAGATTCTCCGCTTTGACAGTGAAGGTCAACTATACGTTGATGGTTCGGTCGGCACACGGGGCAAACTGCCTGGCCAGTTCGACTACCCGCGCAACGTGGCGGTGGCCGAGGACGGTTCGGTATTTGTGGCCGACACCAACAACACCCGCATACAGCGCGTGCGGATGGAAGGACAGTTCACCGCGGCGGTGGATTGGGTGCGCGGTGAACCGCCGCGCTTCCAGGACGATCCTCAGGTCACCTACGTAGCGCCTTCCGGCATTGCGCTTTCAGCGGGCGACCGGCAGGTAGTGGTGATCGACGGGTTTGGCCATCGGATCGAGATGCTCAATCCCGCGACTGGCGAGACGCTCACTGACTTTGGCGGGGAGCGCCGCGGCGGTGGCGAGGGGATGTTTAACCTGCCCACCGGTATCACGCACATGTACGACGACTACTACGCTGTCACCGACACATACAACGACCGCGTGCAGATCATCCGCCTTCTTGCCCCCGATGACCGCGGGCCGTTCAGTATCTACCCGTGGCTGAAGTGGCTCCCGCTCCTCTTGCTTCTGCCGCTTCTTGGTCTGCTGGGCCGCAAGCGGGTCTTCGCGACGCGCGAGGCGCTTGCCAGGGCGGTCGAGGAGGGCGATATCCGGCTCATCGCGGGGGTGTTCCGCAAGATTCACGTGCTTCCCCTGGTCGCCGAGGAGTACGCGGACGTCACCGAAGGAGAGGTGCGTTTGGGTGACTACCTCGTGGTAGTTGAGCCGCCGAAGCGGGACGATACTCCCAGCGGAGGCGCGGACGTCCCGGATCCGCTCGCGCCTGAGGAGCGCGAGCTCCTCGAGGTGTCGCGCACGCGCGGCATGAGGCGCGCGCTCTTCCCACGCGTGCGCATCTTCTGCGGTGAGGCCAAACAGCTCGAGCGCTTCACCGAGGCGGGCGCGAAGGTCCTCGACTACGACGAGGTCAAAGGCGAGTACGTGGTCGCGGGCGAGGAGCCGGCGGCCAAGACGTAGGCTGCCGCGCGATGCGCGCTGAGCTGAATAGCTACAGTACGGAAGGCCCCGGGACCGTCGTCCCGGGGCCTTCTTACCGCCTGCCGTACACGCGCGTCGTCTGCCGCGCCGCGCCGTCTGGCATAAGGAAAAGCGATCAGCTTGATTTCAGGCAACGTCCGTTGACCGATTAGTGAAACGAATATCGAAATCGCGTTGAGTACGGTCATAGATGAGCGTATGCTGTACGCGTTCCATGCACCGCGATAGTGGGACGACACATGTCCTGAGCGGTGGATTCTCGTCAGGAGAGGAGGTGTGAACGATATGACGAACATTTGCACGATCTATTTCAGGGAGGTAAGGGAGGTACGTACTGTGAAGAGAGCACTCATGTTAGCCGTGCTCACGGCCGCTGTGCTTGCCATCGCGGCTTCTCCGGCGCTCGCCGAGGGCTACAACGATGGCGGTTGGAACTACACGTCGCAGGAGGGTACCGCGACGTATGGTCGCGATTCCGGCGTTTACGTGCGCAATCCCGTCGCCGGCACGGATCAGATCCAGACACCGTATTCCAAAGGTCCTCATGGGGGTTATACGACGACAACGAACAAGTGTCAGGACTGCCACTCGACCCACTACGCGCTCGGTAGCTACATGCTGCTTCGCGCCAACGACCGCGAGAACGCTTGTACGTTCTGTCACGCGGGCGGCGGCGGATCGTCCATCAACATCCAGATGGACAACGACTACGACGCGGATGGCGTCGTAGCCTCAGAGACGAATTACGCTAACGTTGGCCACACGCTTGGTTACAGCGGAAAGGCTCCAGTCGACATCCAGCCCGCGTTTGAAGACGCCGCTGGCCTGGCGTGTTTCAGCTGTCACTCTCCCCACGGCAACTCGGCTCGCACAATCGAGGTGCTCGCCAATCCGGGCGCTGCCATGGATGTGTGGATCGACCGTGGCGGCACCCCCATCGCGGGGGTCGCTGGTCCGCTCTACAACGGCGTTGTGACCGAGGTCTACACGGGCTCCGCAGGGGCTCAGAGAGTCTTCGGGACGAACATCGATGGAACCGTGAACGCGGCCCACGCGACCTACAAAAGCACGCTGCTCATAGACACGGGTCCGCTTGCCGGTTTCTACGACCTCAACAAGAGCTCGGCTTCACCGCCGACGTCTATTTGGGGACCATCTCCGTGGGCGAGCAACATCGTGTCCCGCGGCACGAGCGGCGCGGCGTTCGCCCGCCCGATCTTCGTGGATAATCGCTGGCTGCTGCTCAACAATCCAAACGTGAAGCGCGCCGATCGCGCCATCACGGTCTTTAGCTGGGAGCGTACTCGCGACGTAGCGACATCGATCCAGCCGTATCGCGGTGCCGTGCTCCAGCTTTCCGTTGGCGATGAGATCCCCAAGACGGTCATCCAGTTCCTGTTCCGGAAGTCGGACGGAACCGTCTACGCCGATGCGCGCGCGGATCGCACAGGTTCTGCGTCGTGGTATCGGGATCCGGACAAGATCTATCTCGAAGGTCACTGGACCCAGGCGCAGATCAACTCCGGTGCTGCCGACGGCGCGTGGATAGACATCCACGCCGATGGCGTGAACAAGCACTCCGCCGACAAGGACAATCCCATCGGCCCGGCTGACGTCAACCTTGGTCCGGATCAAGACATCGACCGCAACCAGGCGTACATGTGGTCGGACATGGGAGACGGCGGCGGCCGTGGCTTCGGCTCGGCTTCCGACTTCTGTCAGGCTTGTCACGCCGGCTCGGCGGGCTCGTCGACCCAAAAGGCGCTCGTGTATCTGTCTGACGCTGGCGGCTACGTAGAGGCGTACAGCCACGACGCGAACACTCGTCATTGAGCGCGTTCGATGCCCCTGAACCCGGGTGGTTCAGAAGGAACACCGGACGGCGCCGCTGACAACGAGGGTCCGCACTGCCGCAACTGCCACACCGGCGCCAACAGCTGCAACCAGTGCCATGGCACGAAAGCTGACGGCTCGCTTGCGTGGTACTACAGCGACCGCACCAACTTGTCGAGCAATCCGTACACCATTCACGGCAACGTGCAGGGCGCCGGAAACCCGTACCAGCCGCAGCAGTACGTGCACACCAGCGCTGTTGCGAACGTCAACGGCCAGTGCATCGACGGTGGTTTCAGCTTCCCGCACCGTACGCTCGGCGCGAACCTGCTCAAAGACGAGCTCTACGGCGTCGACTACGATGGCACGCCGGTCTCGGTGGGTGAGACCCGGAGCGTGCCAGGCTGGTTTGAGGCGTACAACTACGGAGTCGTGGACGCTTGGAACTGGCAGAGCCCGTACGCCACGGACTATCGCGAGGGAACGTACAGCGTTCTTAGCAGCGGTACGGGTAACACGTGGCAAAACGCTAACGCTCCGCGTCCGTACAGCGGCGCTCCCGCGTATCTTGGCGCTTCGACTCCGATCGAGGACGGCGCACTCGTCGAGAACCTCGACTCTGTGTGTATCGATTGCCACGGGGATGCGACGTTCTGGAACGGCGACGACACGCAGTACTACTACGAGAAGACGTATGAGGCTGGTGTCGTGAGCAAGGGTTGGGAACTCATGTGGAAGGGCCTGCCGTAAGGGGTGCCTGATCTGCTGAGATTCTAATGCTGCGCTGACTGACGCGCGTCGGGAGGCCGTCTCTGAACAGAGGCGGCCTCCTTGCTTTCAGGTTGGTTCACGCCGTTCGCCGATTCATCGTGATTAATTTCCCGAACGTTCTTGTGGTACCCCAATGGGTAGGAGTATTCTCTCTTAGAGTACCCATGGGGGTAGTGGTATTTGCGGGGTACTCACCAAAGGTCGTTCTCGGGCGGTCACACGCCCCTGATCGAGACACTCTCGTCAGGAAGGGAGGTGTATGTGAAATGACGAACATTCGCACGATCTACAATAGGGAGGTACGTACTGTGAAGAGAGCACTCATGTTGGCCGTGCTCACGGCCGCTGTGCTTGCCATCGCGGCGGTCCCCGCGTTTGCCGAGGGCTACAACGATGGAGGCTGGAACTACACGACCGAAAGTGATCTGCCGGGGTACGGGGATAACGCCGGCATCTATGTCCGCAGCGTTCAGGGCACCGACCAGGTGCAGTCGTTCGCGGGTCCTCATGGTGGTTACACGACGACAACGAACAAGTGTCAGGACTGCCACTCGACCCACTACGCGCTCGGTAGCTATATGCTGCTTCGCGCCAACGACCGCGAGAACGCTTGTACGTTCTGTCACGCGGGCGGCGGCGGATCGTCCATCAACATCCAGATGGACAACG